>JAJRPZ010000099.1 GCA_024280495.1 Alphaproteobacteria bacterium | reverse complement strand
TCTCGTTCCATTGATAAAATAGCTTTTTGAAATTCCATCAATGCTTTTGGATTGGCCTCTAAAACGGACAGTGCTTTGGCAGCATCATTTTTACCCGTAATTTTTTTTGCAATATTAATAACTTTTTGTGCAATGGTCTTGGTACGATCAATGTCCTTTGGGTCATTGGTAAACCACCTTGCAACACCAGGCACAAGATCTGCAAGGGCGCTTGCCACCCCCATAATTGTCAAACTCATAATGCTCTCCTTTTATAATTTATAAAAGATATGTTGACCGCACCTATAGGAGGGAACAACTCCCATAGCCCAAGCAGGATAAGTATTCATCCAAGAGGCATGATAATGGTTGGCACCAGAAGTGATATCTGGCCAAGCCCCATGGATAACATTTTCTGCAACTTTCAAGCAAATATCAAAAAGCCTATCTTCTCCCTTTTGTATACGCGCAACTAAATGAGCATTAGGATCTCGTGGGTTCCAACAGGAAAATTGATAGGGTTTGCGACAAACTTCTTGATAAGTTTTTCCGAATCGTTTAGAGCCCTCCAAACGATTACGCATCACATTTGCAACGCTTATGAGTGCTGAAATTCCCCCGTCTGGTCTGTAATACTCTCCCCGTGCTTCTCCAAAAATTGTACGTGCCACTACATCTATTTCTAATTCCTTCATAACCATCTCCCTTTTTAAAAAGCATATTTTTATATTTAGTCCACTGCTATAAAGCTCATTTGAATACGTCGATTAAAAGGGTCCAGAACACTATATTCCCTGGATTCATAATCGTGCCCTTGAAGGGAAATTTTAAAAACACCTTGTTGTATTTGCTGAGCCAGAGAGGATTTAAATATATCTTCCCCCTCCCCAACCACAGAATAACGATGATCTCCCTCCAGTGCTGGTGCCGTGTTAGATAATCCACGGCTGACCCAAAAATTCACTGACTTAATACCAACATTAGTTTGAGCTCCCCCCCGAAGGGTTCCCAGCATAGGAACGACTTTAGCAAAATCCAAGATTGGGTCCAAATAGCCACCAAATGGTATAAGTGGTTTTTCTTGAAGACGGCTCCCCTCCCACATATCACAGGAATATGCAGCACTGCCATTGGGCTGTGCTTCTACACGTAAGTCAAATCCTCCACCTGGAGGAATAGAAAAGGGAATCGTAAAATTAATATCCTCTGTTATCTCAAGGCTTTCACCAAATCCTGTTTCAAGGGCATTGACATCTTGATAATACCCCTTCCCTAAACACCTCAATTGTATTTTTGAAACACAGAAACTTGGTATACTTCCTGGCACGGCTGAAAAAAGTGTAGGATGCCGCCCTAATCCCACCACTGAATACAAAAAAGAATAATCAGGCATAATATCTTTCAAAAACAAAGGGTGAACTTCAAAATCAAGAACCATAAATTGATGTTTAGGATTTTTTGGTATTCCTAGCTCGAAAGACTTATAAGACTCCATGTCTAAAAAACCATTTTGTGTGTTTCCTTCAGTATTTTGAAGATTATTTTCTACCTGACCGTCCTCCAAAAAACATTTAATAGACTCCCTAATATATTGTTCAATACTCATAGTGCTCTCCTATATTTTTACGCCATAGCGCGTTAGACTCGCCTCTCTCGTGCGAAGATCCTCTAAGTGCAATCGCACCTGAGTTCCTTGAATACCACTTGATATTTCGGTATCCTCTTCTTGCAATTGAGAAAGTTGTTCGTCGGCCCCATGTCGAACTATTACTTCTTTCAAAAGTTCATTTCCTGAAAAAAGGTGCGGTTCTTTATGCCCTCTATTTCCTTTTTCTTCCAAAAGAATGAGGTCATAAGAGTCTTTACAAGAAACGTCCTTATGAATAATCGTCATATCAACACAAGAAACCGTAACATAAGCTCGAAAACGCCCTTGGTTACCCAGTGCTTCAAAACAAAGCTTCGTTACCTTGCCTAGAAGATTTTCTTCACCTGGAATTTTTATAAAAGAAGACGTTGAAAGATGAAGTGCTTCTCCAAGAGCACACTGAAAAGAAATCTCATGGGATCTTTCCAACGCCATTTGATAGACACGGGCAATATCCGCAGCAGCATGAATAACTTCTTGTCCTCGTTTTGTTTCAAAAAACATTCCCTGATTTTCAAGGAGGGGATAAGATTGACGGGGACCTTTCAACCGCCAAAAACTGTCATCATTGAAAAAATTAAAGGTAGATCTATGGGAAACACTACATAAATAAAGAACGTCTTCTACATCCACCCATTCCCCCTGTTGATAATAAATATCAGGAGACCAATGAAGAATATTTTTTTTATCCGTTAGATTTCTCAACTTTAATGTGATTTTTTTCACTTCCGAATCCAGTATCTCATTTCCTGAAAAAGTCAAACGAACTTCTTCACGGCGAGGTTGTATATATCGCCAGGAAAGGGACATATTTGGCTGCAGAACCGTTGACTTTAAGGTAAGGCCTTCTTTAATTTTTCCAGAGCTATGGCGCCGCGCAAGTTTTTCTTGGGACCTTTCTGATAAATCATCAAAAGGTATTTCACGACCCACTCCCAAAATATTTATAGACGTATCTTCAACTCGGTACCCACTAACACCAAATCTGTGATTGGTTCGCCACCATTTATTTTGGAATTCTATGGCCGTAAAAGTTTCTATCCCTCTCAGTGATAACCGCTCTCTCAAAGCCTGAGTAATATCAGTAGTACCGCTGTAACGCTGAATCCAATCAGCCTTTAAAACAATGGATACGGATTGATATTTAGATGATTTACTGACATGTCTTAAGGAATCTACATAATAAATATCTGATACATCAAAAGTGAAATATTCTTGTTTTGGCACTAAAGGAACCAAAGATATTTTTGATAAATCACGAGGTATATAAACTATTTCAGGACGATGGAGCAATAAATCTGGAATTTCCCAAAGTTCCGGCTCCGCCCTTTTTTGAGGGGTCATAAATAAAGGCTCTACCCCTGGGTCATTTGATAGATCAGCACGTAATGCTTCCAACCCGTCGCCAATAATGGCATCGAAACCAATGCAATGGAGCACCGCAATACGCCCCTGTTTTTCAAAAGAAACATGAGTAACTTGTCCTTTGAATAAACAATTCTCCTCTAATAAAAGAATAAAATGCGTACCATCCACACTTTTGTCAGGGGAAGCCTCAATACGAATTTTTGCCTTTGGAAGGGCGCCTTCAGATTCGAATATTTGAAAAGAAAAAACCTTTTCCCCCTCATGGCAATGGGTTTTAGAACAAAAAACATCCCCTTCTTTAATCCATGCAAAATGAAATTGCATTACCCCCTCCTCTTTTCCTTGGATTTATGTGATCAAATCCGATACGTTAAATAATATTTTTCAAATTAAAGTTTTAAACGCCATGTCAAAGATCCCGCTCCCTGCCAACTGTAACAAGTCCACCTCGTGGTTTTTGAAACCTGGTTATGCTCAGGGTGTATTTTGGATCACCCTCGTTGCTCTCACCAGTAACATGAACGATATTCTCATGCGTGAAGCCTCAAGACTCCCTGCCCAAGAAGTCACCTTTTTTCGTTACTTTTTTGCGCTCATAACCCTTTTGCCCATTATGTTGGTAAAGTACAAAACAGCCTTTAAAACCGAACGCCCTGGTCTGCACATCATTCGTTCCCTTCTTCTTTTTGTTGCTATTTTATCGTGGGCTGGCGCCGTTAAACTTGTCCCTCTCACTGTTATGAGCATCTATGCCCTAACAGTGCCTCTCTTTGTATTACCTATGGCATCTCTTTTTCTAAAAGAACGTGTTGGGTGGCAACGCACCCTAGCTACAATTCTTGGTGTCATCGGTATTTTTGTCATTATGCACGGCTCGGTCACAGATACAGACACCCTTTTTCAAAGTCTTACTCTCCAAAGCAATACTGCCCCTCATGTTTTAACAGGAATCTGGATGCTTCTTGGAGCTGCCATAGCCTTTGCCCTCAGTGATATAGTTAATAAAAAATATGTCAGCAAAGAATCTAATCTTTCCATGCTATTTTATATCGCCCTTGGAACGGCTATTTTCGCCTCATTTTTTGCCTATCCAGTTTTTGTAATGCCCACCATGGATGAATTATTTTATCTTGTGCTCCTTGGTGCTGGCGGCAACCTCATTCTTTTCTTTTTGCTCAAAGCCTTCGCCGCGACGGATGTTTCTTCCCTTGCGCCTTATCGTTATACGGAACTTATTTTTGCTGGATTCTTTGGGTATTTTCTTTATGCAGAAATCCCCACCATCTGGACGTTTTCTGGTGCTGGTATTATCATACTTTCAACTGCCCTTATTGCCTGGTATGAAATAAAGGTCCGTAAGAAAAATTAAATTTCTTCCAATAACATTTGCCAAGAAGCACCATCGCCCCACTCTTGCTCTTGCATCTCGAAAGATATAAGTCGCATTTCAAGGATAGGGCGATAGCTTATACGTAAAATTCCTTGAGGACTTTCATGAGAAAGAATGCAATCTCCTTCTATTTCGAAAGAGACTTTATGCCCAAGGTAATTCATCACTGAAACGGATCCTGGCACGGGGGCTCTCGAGAGTTTTACTAACTCATCACTTTCGAATTGCTCAAATAGTATTGACACACAATGAACGGTCAAAGGGGCCCCCACCCAAGACTGCTGCATCCCTGGCAAAGCCTGATCATGACAGCGCAAAGTTGTTTTAAATTTCTTATGATTTTGAGAGCCAATATGGCGCAATTCACCATTGACAGTCCGACACATCTCACCCGTTGCGATGGGTACAAGGGTTTGCTTTACATCACGGCAAGAAAATGCTGGAAACCCTATTCCCTTAATTTCTAAAACTGTTTCCATAGTTCCCCCAAATATTAAAAACTTCTTTAAAACATTTTTTAAATATTCTCATCTTAAAAGTCATAAAGCCACCGTGGTTTAAGCCTGTGATGATTTTCAACGCCTCCATGCAAACGTCTGAGTTGCTGCCCTAAAATTTCACTTAATAACTCTTCTTGTTCGAAATCACTCACAAATTTCTCCCCTAGCACTGTTTGTAAATTATCATTATCAAAGTCTGGACCAAAGTCTTCACTATGATTTTGAAATAAATTGACACGGCGAGCCGAAGATCTTTCTTTTAATAAATTCATAATAACTCATTCCCTTTTTGAAAAATCTTTACCTTATAACAAAGAATTTCTTTTGATTTATCCAAGATCTCTTTAAATCCCAATTCATAATTTTTCATCTCAAAAAAATTTTCTACTAACAGTGACTGTATACTTTGTTGTATAGAAATTTTTTCGAGTTTCCCCATATATAAACTTTTCACGTCAAGCTTTAGGTAAAACAGATCATTTGAAATTTTCTGTGCTTCAAATAAAACAAGAGCTCCTTTAAAACTTGGATCCTCATAAGTCACAAGAGGCACCCCCTGTAAAACAGCGTCGGCTTCAAAGCCTTTTTGAATTATTTTAAAAATATCTTGATGTTTTAAAGTCCCTTTCATTTCAGGTCTCCCCTTTGATCTCAACGGCATAAAAATGACTGTAGCCCTGCCTCTTATCACAAGGCACCATGGCATTTAACGGTTTTAAAACCCGTCCTTTCCAAGAAAGTTGGGATTCTGATATTACCTCTGTTTCCTGGCGCACAACCAATTGGTATATAGATTTTCTTAATGCCCCTTTTTGAGCATCTATTCCCTTAATAGATTTTGATATAACGTCCCGAGCAGACACAAAAGTCACGGCTGCCCAAAAGCTTTTTTCCTCAGAAAAGTCACGTTTCAATCCCCCATATCCATCATCAACATAGTGAATACTGGCCATGGCGACACGATCATTCAATTCTGAAAAATTTATTTTATTTTTTAGCCCCATTCTTATCCCCTTCTTTTTTCCATACCCTCGCCCATATTTATGGGAGTCATTGAGATGACGACAGACCAAAATCTATAGTCGCTTCAAAAAGGTCCAAGTCTAGGAGCGAGGGACCAACGCCTATAACTTATAGGCGCGGGAGTGATTGACGACATTTGGGACCTTTTTGGAATGACTATAATGATTAAGCCAGACGTTTAACCTGATAAGGTCGTAAAAGTAACGAAACATTCTCACTAAATTCACCAACCAAGCCTGGATTATCATTTGAGGGAACACGATTCTCATATAATTGTGCTATGATCATGAGTATTGCTTGCTTTAATCCATCTGGCAGATTTTTTGCGCTATACCCTGCTATGAATTGAATAATAATTTTACCTGTTCCATTTAGCATAGCCTGCGCGCTGGGTCCAAAATGAATTTTCGCAGTCCGTCCAGAGGTATCAACGCGATAATCCGTCAGATTTTTTTGCCCATAATCACTTTCCAAAATAGGATCTCCCACCATTTCCATAAAAGGCGACCGAGGCAGTTCTATACCTTTAGTCCCCCTGGATTTATCCCCACTCAAATAAGTACGATCACTTCTTGCAACGGCAAAACCCGCATTTAAAGTCAATTCCCATTTCTGAGGGATCAATGCCCTCGAGGTATAGGCTTCAATAGAAGACCTTGCCGCTGCCATAAACCCTTCAATAAGGCCGTCATCCTTGTCATGTTCGATACGCAAATAAGATTTCACGTAGGAAATTTCCAAGGGTTCATCACCTAACATCTCGATTTTTCTAAGAGCCATGCTCCTTCTCCCTATAGTCTAAGAGGGAAATGCATCCCTCTTTTGTAGTCTACCTTAATCAAGGTTCTAGAAGAACCCCTCTTTAATAAGCTATTTGAGCATGATGAGAGCATCAAAATTAATAACATCTCCCCCAACGCGCTTTGTTGTATAAAATTCAATGTATGGCTTTGATGAGTATGGATCACGAAGCACATTAATGCCTTGACGGTCGACCACTTGATAGGCACGTTCAAAGTTACCAAAGATAATAGATGCAGCTTCTTCGGTACCTAATGTTGGCATATCATCACAAAGCTCTACGGGGTAACCCAAAAGCATTGAGGGTGACGTTGCATCCAGACTTGGTTGCCAAATATGACGACCATCCTGATCTTTAACCTTGCGAATATGAGCCAAAGTTGAACGTGACATCATCCATACGGCATTACTAAGGTATTGCCCTTCAATACCTGCAAACATATCAACCAAATTATCGATAATATTATTTTCATCAAAAGACACCTTGGAAAAAGTGCCCCATTCTGAGTCTTCTGCCATTGGGTATGTTAAAATGCCCGTTGGTTTTTTATCGCCATCCCCATAAAGGAAGGCATGATTTTCAACTTCGGCCAAACGATGGGAAACTGATTCAGACAACCATTGTTCTATATTAATGCTTGCGTCATCTAAAAGTTTTTGAGTTGCACGTGGTTTTGCATACATTTCGTGGACGGGTACCACTAACTTTTGCATGTGTGGCGTATCTGTTTCCCCCCGTTCATCTTGTTCTCCAGCCCAACCGACAGCAGCTCCAGTAGCATTCAGCAAAAGATCAACAGAGCTTGAAGACACTTGCATAACATTAGACAAACGACGGATAACACTCACATCACTTAGATCTTCTTCCAGTTTTGCAACCAGGGTTTGCGGTACGGAGTACCCCCCATCAGCATTGACCATAGTTGATAAAGATTTACGTTCTAAAGTTCGAAGAGCTTGTTCTTCACCGCATTTTACATATGATTGAAATGCATTTTTATAGTCTCTTTCTTGAGATAGCGTCATTGTAAACTCCCCTTCTGTTGTTGCGCGTATAGACCGTTCCACGGGCGGCTTATTTATTAACTCTTGTTTTTTTGTTTCAGTCTCGATGTTTGTCTCAAGATCTGCAAACTTCTGCTCATTTTCATCCCGATAGGTCTGAAAAGATTGCACAAGCGTATCCACTGTTTTCGCAATAGAACTCATGATTATCTCCCTTCTTTTTTGCACATAGGTTTTCAAACCTGCCTTACTGCCGCACTCCATACCTTTTTATTCTCTGGGCGTGTTAT
>JAJRPZ010000098.1 GCA_024280495.1 Alphaproteobacteria bacterium | reverse complement strand
CCCTTAATTCGAGACCTGAATTTCTTGAAGGATATGAGGTTTTAGGAACTCCAGAAGACTTACCTGATTTGATTGATAATTTCAATGCTGATGGTCTTCACCCCCATCAAATATTGATTCTTGAAGACTCTTACCTTGGTTCAAAAGCTAGCTCTCTTGTGACGGCGCTAGAAAAATACAATGTGTCTTTTGCAAAAATAGTACCCCATGTGTCTTTGAAGGTTTCAACTCTTGGTGTTGAAGATTATTTTCACCGTGACATCCCATCCCACCCTTTAGGCTCTCTTGTGGGCAAAACTATTCTTATTCAAGGGGCCACAACGTCTATTGGTCGAGCTCTATGTGCGGATATTGTTAAAAGTGGGGCCGCACATTTACTGATGTGGGATCAGAATGTTTCTGCTCTTGTTGCCCTTGAAAAAACATTAAATCGCCTTGCGATTCCTTTGGTTCACGGGGCAAAGCCTCTTGTAAAAATGACTTTCGAGTCACCACCACTGTTGGATGAAAATTTGGTGCCCTTACTTAATAAATCATCCGTTGACATTGTGCTTAATTTACGTGCTTTCGAGGCAGCTATTTTCGAACCTTTGAATCCTAATTTTTCTTTTGATGTTTATATTACTGAGAATAAAAAACTTGCCCAAGCTAGTGAGGCTGCCAACGTATCTCATTATTATTTCATCACCCAAGAAGAACCTCATTTACATTATGGAACAAAACTTTCCCATATTATGAATCCTATGTTACGGTCCTTTAGTTCCATTGGCCATGTGGAAAAAACAACCTACAGGGCTATTCACCTCCCTTTTATTGCAGAAAATTCTAATTTATTTTTCCAAAATCCAGGAAAGCATAAGGTTTACTCTAATGATATTTCCGTTGTCACGCCGTCTTATGGTTCTTATATTATAGGACATGTTATCTCTTCTATCATGGGTAATATCAGTTTTGATATGGATCAAAATTTTGATATGAAAATTATAACATTTGATGCTTTAGTTCATGCTTATTCCCATGGATTACCACTATCTCAAAAACCTATTTTCACATCAGCAAAACAAAAAACATCTTATCAATGGCCTGAGGACAAAGAGACCAGTGATAAAATATTTACGTTTTTATCCAAAAGAGAGTATCAAGAGGCTCTTGCTATCCTTGAAAATTATCCTGTGGCTGATTAATGGTTTCGAACATGAGAAGTAAAGTTCCCATGGAAGCCAAGACACGGGCTGAAGCCAGATCACCTAGGGCATCAACCGTGATCAAAGATCCCTTGGCCAAGAAATAGTCATGACTTGCATCCAAGATATCAATGAAGCTTCTGGAGCCAGCTTGGAATTGTTTCATATAAATATTACGCACGGACTGTTTAGAATTCACTGCCTTACGTAAGAATTTAGATTGCTGATGTGCGCTCATCATTTCTGTATAAGAGACACGTGTTTCTTTTTCAGCGCGCCGCACCTCTAATTGGGTGCGATATTTAGCCGCAGCCATTTTCGAACGTAATTCACGACGGCGACCAATGTCTTTACCCCCATTGGAAATATTGAAAGTTGTAACCAATTGCCCACTTACGTTTGTTTCATAACCGCGTTTGCCCCCTACATTGAAACTTTTTTTGGCTTCAATTTCGAGATCAATGGAGGGCATAAAGGGTGACGCAGATTTATTAAATTCTGACTGAGTCACTTTTTGAGATGACCTCGCAACCACAACGGAACGATTTTGTTTTTGTGCTATTTTAAGGGCTTCCATAACCGTTTCTGGAATTAATTTTTCGTTGAATGTGGGGGCTTGAAGTTTTCTTGCTTCAACCCCTGTTGTTTCCTTGAAATTCGCATAGGCCGTTTGTAAATCACCTTGAATATCCCCAACGGCAGCTTTAGCATCAAATAAACGCGCCCGAACAGATTGCTCATCGGCAGTTGTGGCTTCTCCACCTTTAACTAGTTTGATTATTTTTTTTAAGATGGATTGATGTACATGCACATTTTGATTCGCAAGACGTAATAAACGCTCAAATCGACGAACAGAGATGTAACGATCAAAAACATCAAATGCGATAAGAATTTGAGCTTCTTCTACATTTTTTGAACTTCGAAAAAATTCTTGTTTTGACTTTTTAATGTCATAAGGAGTGTTGAAACCATCAAATAGTTTTTGTGTTAATCGAATGGAATGGTCACTACGAAATTGATTTGAACTTGCCCGCACTGGTAATGATAACCGACCTACCGACCCAGCATTAGCGCCAACAAAGCTTTGTCGTACATATTCTTTACCAACGCCGCTTCTGAGATTCAGGTTTGGTAAAAAATTACCAACGGATTGTGTGATTCTATGACGAGAAGCATCGCGCTCTACTTTTTGAAAAAGAATTTCTGGGTGAGTGGTTAAGGCTTTTTGAATGGCATTTCCTATGTTGTTCACTGATTTTTCTTTTTGAAAGACCTTAGTTATTTCCGAAAAAGTCATTTTCTTTTCCACTGAAATAACGTCTGTTACTAAAAGAGGTAATGCTATAAAAACCAATGCTTTATATGATCGTATATTTGCATTAAAGTCTATTTTAAACATAATAATATTCATTCCCTGTTTTGTTTTTCTTCTCTATTTCAATTATAATAGCAACAAATTCATTAAAATTGAACCATTTCCATTGTATGCTATATTTTATTACTGCGTTCACGTCGCACACACGTCGCACAAAAGGGTAGGTCATGTCAAAAACGAAGACATTAAAAAAGAAAATAACCACAACTAAAACGACGATCCATAATGAGTGGGATCTTGGAATAGCCAATAATGACGATCCTCTGTTAGCTTGTCTTGAAACCCTAACACATATTTTAGGACAGCCAACGTCTTCAAGTGCTCTTAAGGCAGGGCTTCCCTTGGAAAAAGGTCTTCTTACCCCTAATTTATTTCCCCGTGCCGCGTCACGAGCGAATTTAGCAGCACGATTGGTGCAAAAAAAAATAGAGGCTATTTCCCCCTATACATTACCATGTATCTTGATACTAAAAGGCGATAAATCTTGTCTTTTAGTCAGTCTTGATCACGAGAAAAACACATATGAAATCATTTTCCCAGAAATGGGGCGCGGGTCAGTTTCCCTTACGGGGGAAGATTTAAAGGAGCTTTATGCAGGGGTATGTATTTTTGTAAAAAAAATATATAAATATGATCAAAGATCCCTTGATTTGGAGGTTGATAAACCCCGAGCTTGGTTTTGGGGAACCATTAAAAAATCATGGCGCTTATATATTCAGGTTGGCCTAGCAGCCATTCTTATTAATTTATTTGCCGCGGCCAGCCCTCTATTCACTATGAATGTTTATGACCGCGTCGTGCCAAATAGCGCCATTGAAACCCTCTGGGTTTTGGCCATTGGTATTATTCTCGTCTTCATTTTTGACTTTATTCTCAAGGGCTTACGTGTTTATTTTGTGGACTCTGCTGGACAAAAAGCGGACGTTTTACTTGGGTCTCGGATATTTGAGACCATTATGCGTATGCAACTTTCATCAAGACCTGCCTCTTCTGGTGGTTTTGCAAATGAAGTGCGTGAGTTTGAAACATTACGAGAATTTTTCTCATCGGCGACCCTTATTGCCATGGTTGACCTCCCCTTTATCTTTATGTTTCTTTTGATAGTATATTGGATTGCTGGTCCTGTTGTTTATGTCCCTCTTGTCGCTATCCCCCTTATTATTATCGGTGCTGTTCTTATTCATACGCCATTAACCAATTGGGTACGTCGAACCTTTAGAGAAGGAGCCCAAAAACATGCTCTTTTGGTAGAAGCTATAAATGGCCTTGAAACCATTAAAGCCTTTGGCGCGGAAGGGCGAATGCAACGCAATTGGGAGCGTTTTGTTAGCGAATCTTCACAATCCTCCAAGGCATTAAAGTTTTTTGCTGCCCTTGCCATGAACTACTCTGCCCTTGTGCAACAGCTATCCTATATCTTTGTGGTTATCGTTGGTGTTTATCTTATTGCAGAGGGAGAAATAACCATGGGAGCACTGATTGCCAGTTCTATTTTATCGGCGCGTGCCCTTGCGCCCCTTGCCCAGATGGTTTCTCTTTTGACACGATTTAACCACTCTATGGTGGCACTTAAAGCCCTTGATGATATTATTCATTTACCAAGTGAGCGCCCTGAAGGTAAAACTTTTTTACATCGTCCAAACTTAAAAGGGGATATTGAATACCACGGCATTGATTTTTCTTATCCTGGGCAAGAAAATTTAGCTTTACGCGATTTCTCCCTAAAGATTAAAGCAGGAGAAAAACTTGCCTTTTTAGGGCGCATTGGATCTGGTAAATCCACCATTGAAAAACTTACCTTAAGCCTTTATACACCTCAAAAAGGATCCATCATTATCGACGGTACAGATATTCGTCAAATTGACCCAGCTGATTTACGTCATAATATTGGTTATGCACCGCAAGATATTTATCTTTTTTTTGGTTCCGTTCGTGAAAATATCACTTTTGGTAGTAGTGATATTGATGAAGAGAGCTTTATGCGTGCCGCAGAAATTTCAGGTGTTTTAAATTTTGTTCGCCATCATCCTCAAGGTTTTGACATGCCCGTTGGTGAAGGCGGAAGTATGCTTTCTGGTGGTCAGCGTCAAACCATTGCTATCGCAAGAGCTCTTGTGCGCGATCCCTCTATTTTCATCATGGATGAACCAACTGCCATGATGGATAATGCATCTGAGGCCCGTCTTGCCATAAGATTAGGTGAGTACCTCAAAGATAAAACTTTTATTCTTATTACTCACCGTGTCCCCTTATTAAGTCTTGTTGATCGCCTCGTGGTCATGGATGGAGGGCGCCTTGTTGCCGATGGGCCAAAGGCTAAAATCATAGAAATGCTTAATAAATCACAGGTCAGATCTGCTAAATAATATTTTCTGAAAAGGGATATAAAACATGTCAAACATTCAGTTTAAAAACAATGGTGGTGCAGATATTGATTACATGCCTGAAATTTTAGCTGCGGAAGCCACTAAACAAGATAAATTCGCACCTGCTATTCTATATACCGTTATGACGACGGTTATTGTTCTATTTATTTGGGCCGCCTATTCAGAAATTGATGAAATCACACGGGGAGAGGGAAAAATTATTCCGTCGAGCAAACTGCAAGTTATTGATCACTTGGAAGGTGGTATTATTCAAGAAATTTATGTCCGTGAGGGCGATATCGTTGAAAAAGGAGACTTACTTCTTAAAATTGATAACACCATAGCACAAGCCAGGTTCAGCGAAGGTCAAACTCTTTATTACCGTTCTCTTGCAAACGATGCTCGCTTGCGGGCGCAGATTTCAGATAAAGACTTTGTTGTTCCAAAGGTCGTTCTTGAAAAGGCTCCCCTCGAGGGTGAAGATGCCAAACGTAATTATAGTGCCCACATGGAAAACTTAAAAAATGAACAACAAATTGCCAATCAAAAGACGGAACAAAAGCGCCAAGAATTAAACGAACTTCTTTCTAGGGTTGATGAAATTAACACTCAACAAAAATTATTCAAAGATAAGGTTGAAAAAATAACGCCCCTTGTAAAGCAAAATCTAGAACCTGAGATGACTTTAACAGACCTTAAAATTCGAGAAAGTGAATTGCGCTCCGAAGGAGCTAGTCTGAAATCTAATATTGCACGTGCGAAATCAGCTGTCCTCCAAGCTGAGCAACAAGCAAAACAAGTTTCCATTAAATTTAAAGCAGAAGATTGGAATGAGCTCAAAGACGTAACCAATAAATTGGCTTCTGCCAAAGGGGCTTTTACCTCTGAGGGAGATCGTTTTTCAAGAACAGATATTAGGTCTCCTGTACATGGTATCGTAAAACAACTTTTGATTTCTACCGTTGGAGGCGTAATACAACCAGGTGAAGACCTTTTAGAGATAGTTCCCCTGGAAAATAAATTGCTTATTGAGGCTAAAATCAATCCACGAGATATTGCCTTTTTGCGCCCTGGCCTCACTGCATCCATAAAAATAACAGCCTATGATTACTCAGTTTATGGAGACCTTAAGGGAGAGCTCCTTCGCGTCAGTGCGGATTCTATCACTGATGAAAAGGGAAATGTGTTCTATAAAGCCTACCTTAAAACACATGGAAACATTCTTTCTAAAACCAAAAAACCTCTTCCTATTATGCCTGGTATGGTTGCTTCTGTGGATATTTTGACGGGTAAAAAAACCGTTTTGGATTACCTCATAAAACCTATTCTCAAGGCTAAAAATAGAGCCTTAACAGAAAGATAAGGTCCTCGCAATTCCATTTTTTTTTAATTACTGACTATAAAAATGCAGAAGAGTTATGACTGATATAGTCATTCCAAAAAGGTTCTAGTCGGAGCGAGGGATCAAGGTCTATAGCTTATAGGCGTGGGAGCGATTGACGACGTCTGGGATGTTTTTGAAAGAACTATAATTATCATCTGTTTCAAGGAGTTGATCAATGAGATCGTCAATGCGCTCACTGGTTTCTTGATCCAAAGGAGGATTTTCTTTAAGGGCGCCTTTGTTTTTTTCACCAGAAACAGTCTTAATCCAAATATCATAAATGGGATGTACTAGAGAGTTTACTGAAGGTATGGATGCAAACATCCAGCCTTGAAAAATAACGACGGGGGGATGTTTTTTAGTATCCTTAGCTTTTTCTTCATTGATATCCAATTTATAAGCAGAGGTTTTATATTCAGTAATTTTAAGAAAAACTTTGGCTTCTGGTTGTTCTTCAATATTGGCTTTCCAAGCACGTAAAGCCATAACCACCAAAGACCCCACCTTAACGGGTTCCCCAATTTTAAAAGTGATCTCAGAGGTTCTGGCAGTTACTTTATCAAGGGCACCAATGGTGACAGTAACTAAAAAAACACCTGTTTCAGCGTCATTATCCTGTGCAGCGAAAGCAGATAATCCAAGAAGTGAAAATAAAAAAAAGGTGATCGTGAAATTTTTCATCATGTTACTTTTTGTCGCTTTTTTTACTAAACATAAGTTGACCAATCATGGCTTCTAAATTCACGGAGGATTGAGTGTGTAAAATAGAATCACCTGCTTTAATGAAGACTTCACCGCCACCAGGCACGAGGGCTAAATATTTTCCACCTAACAAGCCATCGCTGACAATTTCCGCTGAAGAATCAGAGGGAAGTTTGATATCTTGATTAATGGCAAAGGAAACTTCGGCCATATAAGTATCAATATTCACAGTTAATTTTTTAATAATGCCGATTTTAACACCTGACATACGAACATCAGATCCTACAACAATGCCATCAACTCGATCAAAAGAAGCATTATAGGAAACGCGAGCACTATGTTCAGAACCACTGTTTTTGTAGGAGTATACGAAAAAGAAAAAAGCAATACCAAGCACAACGGCGCCAATGAGAATTTCGAATGTTTTATTTTTCATCTGTCAAAGGGCCTTTATTAAGGGGTTGTTTTTGGGTTTTTCTTAGGAGACCACGTTTGGTGAGCAGTTTTTGGTTTTTTTTGTTCATTTGATAATGTAGCAGGATTATGATGGGCTTTATGGCTACCAGTTTTGTTATGGAGGTGGGTTTTTTCCCATTTATGAGGTGTACCAGCCAAAGGACGTTCCGATGTATAGTGAAGCCAAGAAAACCATTTTGCAGGCACATTGGATCCGTCAACCTGGCCAGATTTATAAATAACCCATCTCCTTAGAATGCGTTGAGGGCGACCAAAGAGCATTTTTTCTTGGTAATATTTATTGCCAAGGTCATCTTCACCAACACATTGACCTGCGTAAGAAGAAAAAATTTTTGTTTGTATAAGATTTGTGTAAAGGCCCATAAAACCATTGATCCCATTTTAAATTAAGACTGTTCTTTTAATTTACCATTGATTTCCCCTTTAAAATATATATAATTCAAATAAATCTGCAAAGATATTAAATAAGTTTATGCAGGTGGGTCCTTGGACCCACCTTTTTTTGTAGGTAATTTTTGACCAATAGTTGACCAATAAATGAGTAAAAAAGTATGGATTTAGCCGCACGTATTGAGCAAATGGTAGAGCCAGCCCTAAATGACCTTGGGTATACCATCGTTGAAATTTTAGTTATGGGATCTGGACGGACAAAACTTGATATTTCCATTGAATTGGTAAATGGCGACCCCGTTACCATTAGCGATTGCGTGAAAGCAAATCGTGAAATTGCGGCCATCATGGATGTGGAAGATCCCATTAAATCAGCTTATGTTCTGGATGTATCTTCTCCTGGTATTGATCGTCCCTTGGTTAAAACAAAGGATTACAAACGATTTGTTGGCAAGGCCGTTAAGGTTAAAACCCATGAATTTGTGGATGAACGCAAGAGATTTGCTGGGACTTTAGTTGAAGCGACCGATGATCATATCGTCGTTGAGTTAGGTGAAAACGATATGACGCCTGAGGGAAATAAAATTATTAAAATTTCATACGACCAAATACAACGGGCTAAATTAGATCCACAAATTTAAATTTGAAGAAACAACGACTGATATAAAAACGGAGAGTAATAATGGTAGCTTCTATGAAAACAGAAATTCTTGGTGTGGCAGACGCCGTTGCGCGTGAAAAAGGTATTGACCGTGAAATTATTATTTCAGCCATGGAAGTAGCTATTCAAAAGGCTAGTCGCGCAAAATACGGTCATGATCGAGATGTGCGGACGCAAATTAATCGTCAAACTGGCGAAATTGTTATGCATGCTTACCGTGAAGTTGTTTCAGAAGTTGAAAATGAAAGCGCCGAACTAACACTTGTTGATGCACAACGCATTAAGCCTGATGTTAAAATGGGTGACTTTATTGTGGATGACCTTCCTCCCTTTGATTTTGGTCGTGTGGCGGCTCAAACAGCAAAACAAGTTATTTTTCAACAGGTGCGTGAAGCAGAACGTTCTAAGCAATTTGAAGAATACAAAGATCGTGTTGGGGATATTATTAGTGGCGTTGTTAAGCGTATTGAATTTGGCAATGTTATGGTTGAACTCGGACAAGCCGAAGCTATTATTTTGCGTGATCAAATGATTCAACGTGAAGCCGTTCGGGTTGGTGATCGTATCCGTGCTTATGTTGAGGATGTACGCCTTGAACCTCGCGGTTCACAAATTTTTCTATCCAGAACCCATCCACAATTTTTGGCAAAACTTTTTTCTCAAGAGGTGCCTGAAATTTATGATGGACAAATTGAGGTCAAAGCCGTTGCTCGTGATCCAGGGAGTCGTGCAAAATTTTCTGTTTATGTCAGTGATAAAAGTATCGATCCCGTTGGCGCTTGTGTTGGTCTGCGTGGAAGCCGTGTCCAAAATATCGTGACTGAACTTCAAGGTGAAAAAGTTGATATTATCCCATGGTCAGAAAATCCGGCTGTATTTATCGTAAACGCCATGGTGCCAGCAGAAGTTTCCAAAGTTGTTTTGGATGAAGAGGCTGGTAAGGTTGACGTGATCGTTCCCGATGATCAATTAAGCCTTGCCATTGGCCGTCGAGGTCAAAACGTACGTTTAGCAAGTATTTTAACGGGGTGGAAATTGGACGTCAGTTCCGAATCACAAGAATCAGAACGTCAACAGGCAGAATTGAAACGTGTCTCTTCGATATTTATTGAAGCCATGGACGTCGATGATGTTATTGCGCATTTATTGATCAGTGAGGGTTTTAAATCCATGGAAGAAATTGCCTTTGTTCCAGTGGAAGATTTGGCCAATATCGAAGGTTTCGAAGAAGAATTAGCAACGGAATTGCAAAGTCGTGCCAAGGTTTATCTTGAAGCACAGCAAACAGCTTTCCAAGAAAAATTGGATGCCGTTGGCGTGACGGCTGATCTCGCAACCTTTGATGCGTTGACGAAAGAACAAATTCTAGAACTTGGTGCCAAGGGCATTAAGACCCTTGATGATTTTGCAGACCTTGCAGGAGATGAACTGGTTGATTATTTGGATAATGTTTCCGTTCGTCAAGGTAATGAGATGATTATGAAGGCCCGCGAGCACTGGTTTGCCGAAGAAGATGCAAAAAAAGAAGCCGAAGAAGCTGCAGCCAAAGAGGTTCTCGAAGAGTCCTCTGAAAACTCGAAGGCATAACAGTGTTTGCGAAGGTTTATTGCATTCGAAACATCGGTGTTGTATGTATAAGGAATGATTCACCCCTTAAACGGGTGATTTTCATGTAAATTTAAGAGCGTTAAAGAGAGAAATATGTCGGATAAATCAAACGAAACAGGCGATAAGAAAAAACTAAGCTTATCTTCAGGAACATTGTCAACTAAGAAATTAGAGCTGACAAAAACTGTAGATGCTGGAAAAATCCGTCAGAGTTTCTCTCATGGACGTAGTAAAGCGGTGACTTTTGAAGTTAAGAAAAAACGCATCATTACAGATAGAGCGCAAAAAAAACCAGTAACTCTCAGTAATGCTGAACTTGAAAAACGTAAAAAGCTTCTAGAGATGGCCGCGGCTGGTGATAAGAAAAAGCTTGAAACTCAAAAAGTTTTAGAAGCCGTCGACGCCAAACGTTATGACTCTCTCAATCAAAAAAAAGTTGAAGCTGCGGCCATTGAAAAAGCAGAAGTTGACGAGCGTAACCGCCTTGAAGCTGAAAAAAAAGCAGAGATAGATCGTCTTGCTGCAGTAAAAGAAAAAGCAATGGCGGCGGAAAAAGCGCGTCAGGATATTGCAGAAAAAGAAGCCGTTGCTCAACAAGCAGAACGAGGAAACGGAAAATCAGATAAACCCAAATCAGATGCTCCCACAAGCTTTATGGCTGGTGGTCGTATTAAAACGAAAAAATACGGTGACGATGAGGGGGGGGATTCTAAAAAGGATCGAAAAACTCTTTCACTGGGTAAAAAAAATAAGCATAAATCCGTTGTTTACTCAGTGGCTGATGCCATGGCTGGCGATGGTCTTGGACGACAACGAAGTGATGCTGCAAGACGCCGTGCTCTTAATAAAAAATTGGGCAAAAAAATGGCTCCTGCTGATGCAGTGGCCAAGGTTCGTGATGTTATTGTGCCTGAAATGATTACCGTACAAGAACTTTCCAATAGGATGGCTATCCGTGCTGGAGAGCTCATTAAAAAATTGATGGGCCTAGGTGTGATGGCCACAGTGAATCAGAATATTGACGCTGATACGGCAGAACTTGTTATTTCTGAATATGGGCAAAATATTATTCGTGTTTCCGATTCAGATATTGAGGATGGCTTAATTCCAGCGGATGATGCCGCAAACCTTAAAAAACCACGTTCACCTGTTGTGACTGTGATGGGGCACGTTGACCATGGTAAAACGTCTCTACTGGACGCAATTCGCAAAACCGATGTTGTGGCTGGCGAATCTGGTGGTATTACCCAGCATATTGGTGCATATCAAGTGAAGCTTGCTGGTGGGAAAAGCATTACGTTTATTGACACACCTGGTCACGCAGCCTTTTCTGAAATGCGTTCTCGGGGGGCAGACGTTACCGACGTTGTGATTTTGGTTGTTGCTGCCGATGATGGTATCAAAGAGCAAACCGTAGAGGCACTTAACCATGCTAAGGCTGCTAATGTGCCTATTATTGTTGCCATCAACAAAATTGATAAACCTGGCGCCGATGCCAATCGTGTGCGCACGGAATTATTATCCCATGAACTTGTGACCGAAGAAATGGGCGGTGATATCCAAGCCGTTGAAGTTTCTGCTAAACAAGGTCTTAATATCGATAAACTTGAAGAAGCAATTCTCTTACAAGCTGAAATTCTAGAGCTGGCAGCTAACCCAGATCGCGATGCCATTGGATCCGTTGTGGAGTCTCGTGTGGAAAAAGGTCGCGGTGCGGTTTCCACTGTTCTTATTCAACGGGGTACCCTTAAAGTTGGTGATATTTTTGTGTCTGGTTCCCAGTGGGGTAAGGTACGTGCCCTCATTGATGATAAGGGGAAAAAGATAAAATTCGCTGGACCGTCTGTTCCCGTTGAAGTTCTTGGTTTTTCTGGCGCACCCTTACCAGGTGATTCTTTTGTTGTTGTGACAGAAGAGGCTAAGGCTCGTGATATTGCAGATTATCGTGCGCAAAAAACAAAGGATCGCAAGGCCCTTCAAATGCGCAAAAATTCTATGGATCTTTTGATGAAGGGGGCTTCGGATACTGATGTTAAAACTCTTTCTATTATCATTAAATCCGATGTGCAAGGATCCGTTGAAGCCATCGTTGGAAGTCTTGAAAAAATTCCAAGTGATGAAGTTCAAATCCGCGTGTTACACACGGGAGTTGGCGCCATTAATGAAAGTGACATTACTCTGGCACAAACAACCAACGCCTTTATTGTTGGATTTAACGTGCGTTCCAACCCCCAAGCTCGCCTCTTAGCCAGCAAAGAAAATATTGAAATCCGTTATTACTCTATTATTTATGATGTGATCGATGATATTAAGACAATTGTTTCTGGTCTATTGACACCTGAACGCCGTGAAAACTTTTTGGGCTATGCGGAAATTCGTGAAGTCTTTAATATTACAAAAGTTGGTAAAGTTGCTGGGTGTTACGTTACAAGCGGCGTTGTCAAACGTGGTTCTAAAGTACGCTTACTCCGTGATAACGTCGTTATCCATGAAGGTTCTTTGAAAACTCTAAAACGCTTTAAAGATGAAGTGAAAGAAGCCAAAGAGTCCTATGAATGTGGTATGGCTTTTGAAAATTATAATGATATCAAAATCGGTGATGTCATAGAATGCTTTGACGTTTCTGAAATTAAAAGAACCATTGATTAAAAAAATTATTTTAAAAGTTGGATAACGTTTAGTAAAATTAAAGGATAAAAAAAAATGAAAAAATATTATTATTTACTTATTTTACTCGGGATGTTTTTTGTTGAAGCTCAAGCAAGCACCCCCATTGATATTTCTGATTTAGATGAAGCAGAGGTGCTTTGTGCACTTTATAACAACGCAAGCTCACCTGGTTACTCCATATTCTCAAGAAAAAATGATGAAGAAATGAATCAAGGATTAGCAAAGTCTTTATTAAGTCAAAATAGGGATTTTGATTATATTGGCGGAAGAGTTTTAAAAATTCGATTTGGAGATGATGGCCTTTTATATAATGCTTGGTTGTATGATAGAGATAATGCTGATCAATTTGCTGAATTAATTCTTGGAAAAGGGCTTTCTGTTCAACAAATAGTAAACAATTTAAGAAAATAAAAATATGACTCAAAGTACTTTACTTCCCTATACCCTTTTGACGGTGCCAGATCATCGTTTAAAGGTTAAAGCAGATATTGTTTCTGAAGTGGATGATGAAATTCGTCATATTCTTGATCGCATGATGGTAACCATGCGAAAAGAGGATGGTATTGGGTTAGCAGCAACACAATTTGCACTGAATAAGCGTCTTGTTGTCATGGATATTCCTTCCGATGAGGACCATGATCATGATGAAGAGGGAAGTTGCACCCATTGTACGGTTTATAAACTTGTCAATCCAGTTATCATTTCACATTCTGATTCAGAAGTTATGTCCAGAGAAGGTTGCCTTTCCGTACCTGGGCAATACGCAGAAATTACCCGTTATGAATCCGTAACCATTGAATTTCTGGATGAAAACGGTGAGAAGAAAACTCTGACGGGCACAGGGCTCTTAGGGGATTGCATTCAACATGAAATTGATCATTTAAATGGCATTTTGTTCATTGATTATTTATCGGATATGAAACGTAGAATTTTGGTTCAGAAAGCTAAAAAAGAAGCAATTTTGCGTCAAAAAGAAGCTATAGTTGATTAGCATAGTCATTCCCAAAAGGTTCCCGCCTAGGAGCGAGGGACCAATGCCTATAATTATAGGTACGGGAGTGATTGACGACGTCTGGAACCTTTTGGGAATGACTATATATAGAGAAAGAGTGAGAAAAGAAACTTATACATGTCATCTTTGAATATTATTTTTATGGGCACACCAGATTTTGCTGTACCCGCTTTGACGGCTTTAATTAACTCGTTCCACACCGTTGTGGGCGTGTACGCGCAACCCCCAAAGCCAAGTGGCCGCGGCCATAAGCTGACAAAAACCCCCGTTCATCAACTGGCAGATCACTATAATATTCCTGTTTTTACACCCAAATTATTGCGCAACGATGAGGTGCAGAAAGACTTTAAAAATCTTGGGGCTGATCTTGGTGTCGTTGCGGCCTATGGCCTTCTATTGCCAAAGGAAATTCTCGAGGCGCCATCCTACGGTTGCATTAATATCCATGGTTCTCTTTTGCCAAGGTGGCGTGGTGCTGCTCCCGTACACCGTTCTATTTTAGAAGGTGATACTGAAACGGGTATTACCTTGATGCAAATGGATGTCGGCCTTGATACGGGTGATATGCTCTTGAAAGAAAGTGTTGCCATAAGACCTGAAACAACGGGGCAATCACTACATGATCAGCTTTCTGTTCTAGGGGCAGAAATGCTTATTGAACTTTTAGATAATCATGGAAAATGGCAGCCTGAAAAGCAAGATAATGAACGTGCAACCTATGCTCATAAATTGGAAAAATCTGAGGCCCTCCTTGATTTTACAAAACCAGCGGAGGTGTTAGAGCGTCAAGTACGTGCTTTTACCCCTTGGCCAGGGTCTCATTTTACTTGGCAGGGCAAGCAAATAAAAGTTTTGCAAGCATCCACTGCACCTAATATTACTCATATAGATCCTGGTGCCTTTTATGTGACTAAAACCAGTTTTTTTATTGGATGTTCTAAGGGGGTCCTTGAAGTAAAAGAGCTTCAGCTACCAGGGAAAAAACCCATGGATATGGTTTCTTTTATTAATGGATATAAACCTTGTTCCACTGACTGTGTTGAGAAATAGCGATGTCAGACTTAGTCGCCTCTGCCCTCCACCAAAGATATAAAATTACCATCGAGTATGCGGGAACAGGATATGCTGGCTGGCAACGTCAACCAGGGCTTAAAACCATTCAAGGTCAAATTGAAAAAGCCATTTATCAATATTGCCAACAGGAAACTTATGTTTATTGTTCTGGGCGCACGGACGCTGGAGTCCATGCCTTGCGCCAGGTCGCGCATTTCGATCTTGATGAGGGCTCTCTAAAAGAAAAAAGAGAGAAAGGATGTCGTTCTTATCAGATCCTTCGTGCCCTTAATTATTACTTAACCGATGATAGTATCCGCATTTTAAAGGCTGAAAAAAGTCCTCCCGACTTTCATGCCAGGTTTTCAGCAAAAAAACGATCTTATATTTATAAAATTATTTCTAGAGTTTCTCCCTTGGCCCTTGATAAGAATAGAGCGTGGTATATCTATAAACCCCTTGATTTAAAAGCCATGCAAGAAGGGGCTATGTATCTCATCGGTCGCCATGATTTCACGTCTTTTAGAGCGTCAGCTTGCCAGTCTAAGTCCCCTATTAAAACATTGAATAAAATTGATATTACCCAAGAAGGTGACGTTTTTTCTCTTCATGTTGAAGCACCTTCATTTTTACACCATCAAGTCCGTAATATTGTCGGGACATTAAAGTTGGTTGGGGAAGGACGCTGGACACCAAATGATGTGAAAATTGCTCTTGATTTAAAAAATCGTACGAAATCTGGTCCCACAGCCGATGCATCAGGGCTATATTTTGAAGATGTCTATTATTGAAGGAAGTGTAATGAACTGAGTGATTTTATTTGTTAGTTTGCGTTTAAAATGGCAGTTTTCCATTTGTTTTGCCATTCTCCAGTGCTATTCAAAGCTGCCCTGAGTTGTAGTAATGGATTTAGGTCGTCTCTGACCATCTCATGTGTTACTGCCCTTTGCACCTCTGATTAATAAGACTCTCTACCGTGCTTTCTGCCAAGTTACTGGTAAAGACATTTCCTAACTTTTGACGCTCATGATAATTGACTATACGAGAAGAATTATTGTGGTGAAATCCAAACAATTTGTAGGTGCTGTAATTTCTGACTCAATTATCATTTCCTCTTGGAGGATATCTTCAGGACTGTTACTTTTAAATGTCTGGTAAATTACTCGGCAGCACATGCTTACTTTAAGGAACCTTATATCTAATTGATACAATCTACCATATCGCATAACTCCACTAAAATCACTCAGTTCATTACACTTTTATCAGCCTTCGAAAGCTTCGTCGAGCTCATGGCTTAATGTGGAGTAGGATCTCTCCAAATTAGACCTTTTCAAACCTTAATAAACAGATGCGACAGAGCCAAAATATTTCATCAATAAAGTATGTATGGAATCTCCTTAAAATAACTATATTTCTTGAATTTATTCAATCTTCCTTGCAGACTTTATAAAATTCTGTTTAAAATATGTGGCTTATAAAAAAACAAAAAAATGGAATATAAAATGTCGCGTTATTTATTGTCAGCATCCCTTGTTTCAATTGCCCTGGCCCTTTCCCCAGAAGTCTTTTCTGCTCATGCTAATAAAGGCTCTAAAGATATTAACCTTAAAGGGGGCGGTATTCGAGTTGCTGGCGATATAACAGCAACGCCAATGTCCTTGGCTACGACTCCTGGTCTTGAAATTTCAGGAGGAACCTCTTTTAATGCTTATGCTTTTAATCAATCTGTCCGCGGGAAAAAAGGGGGTACGACCCATTTTGATGTTTCTTATTCTCGCATTAATTTTGAAGTTCTGGGTAAAGCAGACCACCGTCTTGACTGTTTAGAGTATAGTTTTTTGATTGGATTGACTGGTAATACAGAAGACAATAAAACTGCTGTCGAAGAAAACCGCATAAAACTCAAACATAGGTGGGGGACATTCATGGGGGGGGTGCACCGCGGTGTCACAGACTTTATGTCCGTTGGTGGTTTTACCTTTAAAAGGGGAACAGGCGGTGTAACTGGTAACTATAAAAATATCGCTAATATCACTTCTGGTGCCGTTGTAAAAAATGATCCTGTTGGCCACGGTAAGGACCGCACAAAAATCACTTTAATCACCCCGCGTATCGAAGGATTTCAAATTGGTTGGAGTTTTACTCCTGATGGGGAACATTCTGGAGAAGCAAAACTAAACTCTTTGACTGCTGCAAAAGCTGGTCTTGTAACGCCTGCTGGAAAAAATATCCAAGAAGTTGCCGTGAACTATAAAAAAGATTATGCCAATGGTTTGGGTTTGCAATTATCTGCAACGGGTCTGTTTGGTAGTTTAAAACCGATTTCACCGAATGCCGCGCCTGTAGCACCTGCTACTGTTGGGGGGCAGGTTTTTGATGATATTCGTTCTTATGCCCTTGGCTTTGTTTTGTCCTATGCTGGTTTTTCCTTTGGTGGAGAATATCTTAATAACGGAAATAGTCTTGGGTTAATATCCTATAAAGAGGTAGGAGTCACCCACACTGTAGTTGGGGGTGATGCTGGTCGCATGTATAGCGTTGCCCTTGGATATCAAAAGGGACGTCATGGCGTTACTGCTGGTTACCTGCACAGTAAACGTAAGTTGGGTAAAGCTGCAACTGCTGCTGTGACAGATTTTGGTAATGTTCGTGCGAATGTTTTATCTATATCTTATGACTATAAACTTGCAAAAGGCTTGAAAGTGTATGCAGAAGCAACCTCTTTTGACTTTAAACAATCCAATAAGCCTGGTGCTGAAGCTTGGAGTGTCGCTGCAGGAAAGGGTACTGATTTTGTTGGTAACAACGCTGGCCGCGCCTTCATTATTGGTACTTCAGTCTCCTTTTAAAGGAGGCTATTCTATAGAACCCTCTGGAAAATACTTTTTCTACCCCTTGCGCAGAGGGTTCTGTTGTTGTTTCGAAAATATCTCAGACGTCGTCAATCACTCTAGCGCCTATAAGTTATAGCAATCACTATAAATAATTATTAAAACAATCTGGCCAATATATAAGAATAGTGTCTCAGTATAAAGAATAAAATTTGTTACTTATTTCCAGTGATTGGTATTATAAGTGTTGGTCCTTCGCTCCTAGACTGAACCTATTTTTAATAGACCGTTTTTCTGAGAATATGTGATTTGAGGTTGGTGGCGTTATGATAAAAGAGCTGTTATACTGAGTTGCACAAGAATAAAAAAAGTACTTTATATGGGAGATACAGAAAATGGCACGATCAAAAATTGCCCTTGTAGGCGCTGGAAATATCGGTGGAACCCTCGCACACCTCATTGGTCTCAAAGAATTAGCAGACGTTGTTCTTTTTGATATTACCGATGGTATTCCTCAGGGTAAATCATTAGATTTAGCAGAATCTGCCCCCGTTGAAGGTTTTGATGCCATTATGATGGGTACCAATGATTATAAAGATATTGCTGGTTCTGATGTTGTAATCGTGACCGCTGGTGTGCCGCGCAAGCCTGGTATGAGCCGCGATGATTTAATTGAAATTAATACAAAAGTTATTCAACAAGTTGGTGTTGGTATAAAAAAACATGCCCCCAATGCTTTTGTAATAGTGATCACTAATCCTTTAGATGCCATGGTTTATGTCATGCGTGAAATCACAGGATTTGCCCATAATAAAGTTGTTGGTATGGCTGGTGTGTTGGATGCAGCGCGTTTTCGTCATTTTCTAGCAAGTGAAATGAATGTATCCGTTGAAGATGTCACTGCTTTTGTCATGGGGGGGCATGGTGATACTATGGTGCCGTTGGCACGTTTTTCTACCGTTGCTGGTATTCCGTTGCCAGAGCTTGTAAAAATGGGATGGTTAACTCAACAAAAATTAGATAGCATCATCGATCGGACCCGTAAAGGCGGTGGAGAAATAGTTTCCCTTCTTAAAACAGGATCTGCTTTTTATGCACCTGCATCCTCTGCCATCGCCATGGCTGAATCTTACCTCAAAGATAAACGCCGTGTTTTCCCTTGTGCTGCTTGGCTTCAAGGTGAATATGGTGTCAAAAATTTATATGTTGGAGTGCCCGTGATCATTGGTCAAAATGGTGTTGAAAAAATTATTGAGATGGACCTTTCACCTGTGGAAAAAGCTGAATTTGATAGCTCCGTCAATGCAGTAAAAGAACTCACTGCGACAGTCAATCAATTTGTAACTGCTGCTTAGGCAGCCTGAAAGGATGTTGAAGAATGAAGATCCATGAATATCAAGCAAAGCAGTTAATGAATAAATTTGGCGTCCCCATTAGCGAAGGGCGCGTGGCGTTCACCGTTGATGAGGCCGTTAAGGTTGCAAAAGATTTGGGCGGCACAGTATTTGCTGTGAAAGCTCAAATTCATGCTGGTGGTCGTGGTAAGGGAGGCGGTGTTAAAATCGCCAAGTCTCTGGATGATGTCCGTCAATATGCAGATCAAATTTTAGGCATGACCCTTGTGACGCCTCAAACAGGGACTGAAGGTCAGCTGGTAAAACGTCTTTATATTGAAAAGGCCTGTTCAATTGAAAAAGAACTGTATCTCAGTCTCCTTTTGGATCGGTCCCAAGGGCGTTTAACATTTGTAGCGTCCCAAGCTGGTGGTATGGATATCGAAGAAGTTGCTGCCAAAACCCCTGAAAAAATCAAGAAAGTCACCATTAATCCAAGCCTAGGTTATCAAGATTATATTGGCAGAGATATTGCTTTTTCCCTTGGGCTTGAGGGTAAAACCGCCCTTAAAGCTGCAAATCTTATTAAAGGTATTTATAAGACTTATTGTTATTATGATGCCAATTTGATTGAAATAAATCCCTTTGCGGTGACCACCGACGGCCATTGCTTAGCTTTGGATGCCAAGGTTGATTTTGATGATAATGCTCTTTATCGCCATAAGGAGATCGAAGATTTACGTGATTTGGATGAGGAGGATCCCTCTGAGTACGAAGCCAATAAACATGAGCTCAGTTATATCAAACTTGATGGTAATATCGGCTGTATGGTGAATGGTGCTGGTCTTGCCATGGCGACCATGGATGTGATTAAGTTGTTTGGGGCCGAGCCTGCGAATTTTCTAGATGTTGGAGGGGGCGCCACGCGGGAACGTGTTACCACGGCCTTTAAGTTGATTCTTTCCGATAAAAATGTTGAAGGTATTCTTGTTAATATTTTCGGTGGTATTATGCGTTGCGATATTATCGCAGAAGGTGTTGTGGCTGCTGCAAAAGAAGTTCATCTTTCCGTGCCTCTTGTTGTGCGCCTTGAAGGTACCAATGTTGATCAGGGAAAAGAGATTTTGAGAAAATCAGGATTGCCTATTATTGCTGCCGATGACCTTGGGGATGCGGCACAAAAGATTGTTCAATCCGTAAAAGAGGCCGCGTAATATGAGTGTTCTAGTTAATAAATCCACCAAAGTTATTTGCCAAGGTTTTACGGGTGCTCAAGGCACTTTTCATTCTGAACAGGCCATTGCTTATGGTACGAAAATGGTGGGTGGGGTGACTCCTGGTAAAGGGGGAACAACACATTTGACTTTACCCGTTTTCAATACGGTAAAAGAAGCCATGGCAGCAACCCACGCAGATGCCACTGTTATTTACGTACCACCTCCTTTTGCAGCCGATGCTATTCTCGAAGCCATTGATGCGGGCATCCCCTTAATCAATTGTATCACTGAAGGAATCCCCATTCAGGATATGGTGCAGGTCAAGGAAGCCCTAGCCCATTCAAAGTCTCGTTTGATAGGTCCAAATTGTCCAGGAATCATTACCCCTGGTGAGTGTAAAATCGGCATTATGCCAGGCCATATTCACACCCCTGGTAAAATTGGTATTGTATCACGCTCGGGGACGTTGACTTATGAAGCCGTATGGCAAACAACAAAAGTTGGTCTTGGTCAATCTACCTGCATTGGTATTGGTGGGGATCCTATCCCAGGGACGACTTTTACGGATTGTATTGAACTCTTTTTGAATGATCCTGATACCCACGGTATCGTGATGATTGGAGAAATTGGCGGAACCGCCGAGGAAGAAGCCGCAGAACTCGTTAAGGTCCATGCCATTAAAAAACCTATGGTTGGTTTTATTGCTGGTGTAACGGCTCCTGAGGGGCGACGCATGGGTCATGCGGGTGCTATAGTTTCTGGCGGAGAAGGTACAGCCGTCAGTAAAATTCAAGCCATGAAAAAAGCGGGTATTGTGATGTCTGATTCTCCTGCTAATATTGGCAAGACTATGCTTTCTGTGATGCAATCAGCACAAGGCAGCAAAGCTTCCTGAAAGGTTATAGCTAATCATTTTTAAGTTTAGACGAATACCTGACTTTTCACTTCCTCAAAATGACGCACTTCATTTCTGAAACGGCGTTTGTAATATTTTGTCACAATATAATTATTGGGAATAGATAAGAAAAAATGTTACATAAAGTAAAAGAGATTTAAGCATGTGTAGCTTTAAACCAGAAGGATTTGTTTTTTGTCTAAAATACATTTTATTGTTTTAGCAGCTGGAAATGGAACGCGGATGAAATCCGTGCTTCCAAAAGTTATGCATACTGTTGCTGGACTCCCCCTCATTGGCCATGTCCTAAAATCGTCCCGTGATTATTTTAAAAAATATTCGACTCAAGAAGCTGAAGGCAGAACATGCGTTGTGGTTGGCTCTGACGATTCTTTAATATCTGATTTTATTATATCTCAGGATTCTAATATTATCGTTGCTATTCAAGAAAGGCAAAAAGGGACGGCTGATGCTGTGAAATCAGCTCTTCAAGAGATGAACTCTCATATTAAACCTCAAGATTCAATCATGGTTTTGTTTGGAGATACGCCCTTAATTCGCCCCGAAACCATTTCTCAAGTTGCAGATGCCATTAAAAACACTGAAATTCTTGTTGCAGGTATGGTGCCGCCAGATGTGAAATCTTATGGTCGCCTTGTTTGCGATACCTCTGGTGCCCTTGAGTGCATTGTTGAAGATAAACATGCAACCGTTGATCAAAAGAAAATTACTTTTTGTAATTCGGGTATCATGGCTTTCAAAGGGGGGGGCCTGAAAAATTGTCTTCCAAATATAGAATTGCAAAAAGAATCTGGAGAGTATTACCTAACGGATGCAGTGATCGTCGCAAAGAAAGCGGGTTTGTCAGTTCAAGCCCTAAGAGTGCCCTTTGAAGATACTGAGGGCATTAATACAAGGCTTGAGTTAAGTATTGCAGAAGCTCGTTATCAAAAAATGCGCCGCAAACAAACCATGTTATTAGGGGTGACCATGGTTTCCCCTGAGACGGTTTTCTTTTATCATGATACCATTGTTGAAAAAGATGTCTTTCTCGAACCTAATGTTTTTTTTGGATCAAAGGTTCGCGTCAAATCGGGCGCAACCATTAAAGCTTACTCTCATATTGAGGGATCTCTTATTGAAAATAATGCCGTTATTGGGCCCTTTGCAAGACTTCGTCCTGGAACCATTGTTGGAGAATGTGCCAAAGTTGGTAATTTTGTTGAAATTAAAAATTCAACTCTCTCTAAGGGGGCAAAAGTGAGTCACCTTTCTTATGTTGGCGATGCTTCTATTGGTGAGAAAGCTAATATAGGTGCAGGGACAATTACCTGTAATTATGATGGTTTTCTTAAGCATAGAACAACCATTGGGGTTGGTGCTTTCATCGGATCCAACACTTGTTTGATTGCACCTGTTACCATAGGTGACAATGCTATTATTGGAGCATCTAGTACAATTTCCAAGGATGTTGACGATGATGCCCTTGCCTTGAGTCGCGTGCCCCAAAAAAATTTTGAAAAGAAAGCGCCACAAATTCGTGCTATAAAAAAACAAAAAAAATCAGCTATGAAGGTAGGAAAATAATATGTGTGGAATTGTTGGAATTTTAAGTCAAAGACCAGTGGTCCATCGTTTGGTAGAAGGGTTACGTCGCCTTGAATATCGTGGGTATGACTCTGCTGGTATTGCCGTCATTAAAGATCAAGAAATTTTAAAATGCCGTGCGCCTGGTAAAATCGTAAATTTAGATGCAAAACTCGAGGGTAAGGGCATTGATGGCTTAATTGGCATTGCACACACTAGATGGGCGACGCACGGGTTGCCAACGGAACAAAACGCGCATCCTCACACAACGCCTGCCGTGGCCATTGTTCACAATGGTATTGTTGAAAACCATATGGATCTAAAAAAAGAACTTCTAAACCTTGGAATTGCTTGTGAAACCCAAACGGATTCCGAAGTTATCGCGCATTTTTTATCCCTTTATGAAGCAGAAGGTCTAACGCCTTTGGATGCTATTTTTAAAACCATTGGCAAGCTAGAGGGGGCTTATGCCCTCGCTATTATTTTTAAAAGTAATCCTGATCGTCTTTATGGAACGCGCAAGGGGAGCCCCCTTGCCATTGGTGAAGGTGTTGATGGAGAAAAATTTATTGGCTCTGATGCCTTGGCTCTCGCGGGGCTTGCGCAAAATTTAACATATCTTGAGGATGGTGATGTTGCCGTTCTAACAAAAAACCAAACTCAAATTTTTGACCATACCCATGAAAAAGTAACTCGTTTGTCAGAAACTTATACAGGCGGTTTTGATCAAATTTCAAAGGGTCCTTATCGGCATTTTATGTTGAAAGAAATTTATGAACAACCAGATGTAGTACGTCAAACTCTTAATGCCTATTTAAGATCTGACCGAACAACAGTTGATGTGCCATCCCTTGGTTTTAATCCAAAAGATATTACACGTTTGACTATTGTTGCCTGTGGCACGTCTTATTATGCAGGATTAGTTGCAAAAACATGGATTGAAACACTGGCACGTATTCCAGTCGAAGTGGATATTGCTTCTGAATTTAGGTACCGCAAGCCACCCGTTATGGATGATGGCGTGTCTCTCTTTATTTCACAATCTGGCGAAACAGCGGATACCATGGCTGCCCTTAACTATGTTAAATCACAAGGTCAGCATACACTTGGGGTTGTGAATGTTGCCAATAGTTCCCTTGCAAGGAGCGTGGATACTCCTCTCATGACCTATGCGGGGCCTGAAATCGGTGTTGCCTCCTCCAAAGCATTTTCAACGCAACTGGTTGTATTGGCGGTGTTGGCTCTTAAACTCGCCCATGGCCGTGGTTTATTGACGGATCAAGATTTAATTGATAAATGCAAAGACCTTTGTCGTTTGCCAAATCTTTTAGAGCAAACATTGAAGCTTTCCGATGATTGTAAAACAGTGGCTGAAGATATTGCTAAAGCCCGTGATGTTTTGTATCTTGGTCGTGGTTCTTGTTATGCCATTGCCATGGAAGGTGCTTTAAAACTCAAGGAAATTTCTTATATCCATGCAGAAGGTTATGCAGCGGGAGAAATGAAACATGGGCCCATTGCTTTAATTGACGAAAATGTGCCGATTATTGTTTCTGCTCCCCATGATTATTTGTATGACAAGGTTGCTTCAAATGTTGAAGAAGCGGCTGCTCGTAAAGGAAAAATAATTTTGATTTCCGATACCGTTGGTCAAAGCCAGTATTCCTCAATGGCACTTGCTCGAATCACTGTCCCTGAGACGTCGTTTTTAACGGCGCCTTTTGTCTATACGATTCCTGCCCAATTATTGGCTTATCATACAGCCGTTATTAAAGGCACCGATGTGGATCAACCTAGAAACCTTGCCAAATCAGTAACTGTTGAGTAATATGGCAATTTATGTATAAATAATCTATATTATTTCTAATGAATTTTGAGTAAGGCTAAGAAAACTATGCAAAAGCACCCCATGACTGCCAAGGGCCATAAAGCCCTTGAAGCAGAATTGTTACAATTAAAGAATGTCGAACGTAAAGCCGTTATAGCAGACATTGCAGAAGCTCGCGCCCACGGTGATCTTTCCGAGAATGCTGAGTATCATGCAGCTCGTGAAAAACAAGGCTTCATTGAAGGGCGCCTTAAGGAAATCGAAGCTAAACTTTCCTTGGCAGAGGTCATAGATCCCTTGAAAATGTCCGGTGATGTCGTGCGTTTTTCCGCAACTGTTTGTATTGCTGATGAAGATACTGACGAAGAAATTACTTATCAAATTGTTGGTATGGATGAAGCGTCCCTCACGGATTTGAAAATATCTTTCAAAGCACCCCTTTCAAGGGCCCTCATAGGAAAATCAGAAGGTGATAGCGCTGTCGTTCAAACCCCTGGTGGTAAAAAAAACTATGAAATAGTAAGTGTTGATTATAAATAACTGAGAGCAATCCCCTATAGTGCTGGGGGGCTCAAAAGGTTTGATTTCCCCTGCCTCTTTTTCAAGGAAAGCTATCTGTGTCCAAGTGGGATGAATAAAAAAGTGTGGCAAAAATATCACACCCCACGACATCATTTTTCTTTCTTCATTTTTCTTGTTTGCTTATCCCTTTTCCTCCTTTAATAATAAGTCATACGGTTCGCCGTGAAACATATTATTAAAGGAAAACAAAATGTTTAAAAAAATGATTGCAACTTCTGTTGTTGCTTTGACAGCTTTTGCTGCTAACGCTGATTCTAACTTTTCTGGTTTTTATGCAGGTCTAAACGCTGGTTACGGTGTTGGTTCCGTAAAAGCTGAAACTAGAACTAGAGCTGGTGTTATTGTTGCTACTACTGAAGCACATGCTCGTGGTTTCGCTGGTGGTGTTCATGCTGGTTATACATATCAAATGGGTATGTTCCTTTTGGGTGCAGAAGCTTCCTTTAACTTCGGTAGCGTAAAGCTTGCAGCCAATTCTGCATCAAAACGTAAAGAAGCATTCGGTCTTGCCGTTCGTGCAGGTATTGATCTTAACTCTTGGATGACTTACATCAAACTTGGTTGGGAAAATGCAAAGTTTGAAAATGGCTTTTCTCAAGCTGTAATTACTGCTGGTGGGGTTAAATCACAACGTCATAATGCATTCGTTGTTGGTCTAGGTGCAGAAACTGTTATTGCAGAAAACTTCTTGGTTGGTATGGAATATTCAGTATCTTTCTACGGTGAAAAAAGAACTGCTACTGCCACTGCAATCGCAGCACCAGTTTTGGCTACTGCTGGCAACACTATCGATGCTAAACCTCGTATCCATGACGTTAAAATTCGTTTGGGTTACAAATTCTAGTCTAGAACTTGTAAAACTAACCAAAACCGCGGTTTATTCCGCGGTTTTTTTTGTTTTTTCTCCTTTCTTTTTGGTCACATTGAAAATACTTAATTTGTATTTCTGACTCTTTATGCTAAAAATAAAATAAATAAATATCAGCAAGGGATCCTTTGATGAAAGTTGCCATTTTAAAAGAGACTTATGAAGGTGAAACACGGGTTGCCGTAACCCCTGAAACCACAAAAAAAATGATTTCCATGGGATTGACGGTTTCTGTTGAAGAAGGAGCAGGCCTTGCGGCGTCCTTTTCCAATGACGCTTATGCTCAGGCTGGCGCGACCCTTTGTAAAACGGTAGATGCCACCCTTGATAAAGCATATATTCTTTTAAAGGTACGTGCGCCTCAAATCAAAAATGAGCTTAAGGGCCTTTCAAAAGAGGCTATTATTATTGCGACCATGGCGCCTTATCATAATTTAGATTTGATTGAGGCTTGTGAAAAAAAACATGTGAGTGCCATAGCCCTTGAAATGATTCCGCGTATCACCCGTGCGCAAAGTATGGATGTTTTATCTTCTCAAGCCAACCTTGCTGGGTACCGTGCCGTCATTGATGCCGTTTATGAATATGGCCGTGCATTGCCGATGATGATGACTGCCGCAGGCACAGTGCCACCTGCAAAGGTTTTAATTGTTGGGGCAGGGGTTGCTGGTCTTCAAGCCATTGCAACGGCCAAACGGTTGGGCGCTGTTGTTTCAGCCTTTGATGTGCGTGCCGCGGTTAAGGAGCAAGTGGAAAGCCTGGGTGGTAAATTCATTGAAGTGGATCCCGATGCTGAATCTAATGAAACGGCGGCGGGCTATGCCAAGGAAATGAGTGAGGCTTATAAAAAACGCCAAGCCGATAAAATGGCAGAAAGTGTTGCTGCATCAGACATTGTCATTACAACGGCATTGATTCCTGGAAAACCAGCACCACGTCTTGTGACAAAAGAAATGGTTTCTGCCATGAAACCAGGATCCGTGTTGTTGGATATGGGCGTTGAAATGGGTGGAAACATTGAAGGTTCTGTCCCTGGTAAAATCATCCATAAAAAAGGGGTGATAATTATTGGTCATGGCAATTTGCCTGGGCGTCTCCCCGCGGAAGCAAGCACTCTTTATGCAAGGAATATCCTTAATTTATTAACCCTCATGCATGATAAAGACTCAAAAAAAATTACCATTGATTTAAATGATGATATTTTAAAGGCAGCTACCTTGACCCATGGTGGTAAAATTATTCATCCAGATTTCATGAAAATAGCATCGCCTCACAAAACTTCCTCAAAAGGAGATAAAAAATGAGTTTAGATACCCTGGTTCAATATTCAAAAGACCTGTCGAACAAAGCAACGGAGCTTGCGCAAAAATCAGCGGACCTCCATGACCTGACACAGGAAGCAGTGCGCGCGGCCTCTTTGCAAGATGAGGCCCTCTTCGGCGTGTCTCCTTTTATTTTTGGCCTCACGGTTTTTACGCTGGCAGCCTTTGTTGGGTATTATGTTGTGTGGAAAGTAACACCAGCTTTGCATCCGCCCCTGATGGCTATTACCAATGCAGTTTCCAGTGTGATTATCGTTGGTGCCCTTATGGCAGCAGGCCTTCCTCATTTTAATTTTGCTTCTATTTTGGGGTTCATTGCGGTTGTTCTTGCCTCTATTAATATTTTTGGCGGTTTTGTCGTCACCCAACGCATGCTTTCGATGTTTTCTGGTAAAAAGAAAACTCTCCCTAAAAAAGAAGGAAAATAAATCATGACTCAAGATATTCAAGCACTTTTATACTTGATAGCATCTGTTTGCTTTATCCTTTCTTTGAAAGGATTGTCCTCTCCGAAATCTGCCCGCACTGGAAATGCCCTTGGTATTATTGGTATGGCCTTGGCCATTATCGCCACTGTGTTTTCCAATGATGTCCATGATTATTTTCTAATCATCCTAGGTATTGCCGTTGGAGGAACTATAGGAACTGTTGTGGCTAAAAAAATCGAAATGACTGCTTTGCCACAGTTGGTTGCAGCTTTTCACAGTTTAGTCGGCTTAGCGGCCGTTTGCGTCGCGACGTCAGCTCTTTTCGCACCAGCTGCCTTTGGCATTGGAACCATTGGCGCTATCCAAAGTGCTAGCTTAATTGAAATGTCCATTGGTGTTGCCATTGGTGCTATTACCTTTACGGGATCTCTTGTTGCTTTTGGTAAATTGCAAGGCGTATTGAGTGGTGCGCCCTTATCATTTATAGGGCAACATGCTTTAAATGCTGGTCTTGGCATTGCTATTATTGCCCTTACTTATTTTTTTGTTGTCTCTGAATCCTATGCTATTTTTGCTATGGTTGTTGCCATAAGTCTTCTGTTAGGATTCTTACTTATCCTTCCCATTGGAGGCGCGGATATGCCAGTAATTGTTTCCATGTTGAATTCTTATTCAGGGTGGGCAGCCGCTGGTATTGGATTCACTCTAAATAATCATCTCCTCATCATCACGGGCGCCCTTGTTGGTGCCTCTGGTGCAATTTTGAGTTATATTATGTGCAAAGGCATGAATCGATCGATTTTTAATGTGATTCTTGGTGGTTTTGGCGGCGGAGCTTCTTCTGGAAAATCAGACGGAGGGGCAGTTCCTAGCGATCGTGCCCACAAGTCAGGAAGTGCCGAAGATGCATCATACATTCTTGAAAATGCAGAGTCAGTTATTATTGTTCCTGGATACGGTATGGCCGTTGCACAAGCTCAACATGCCCTACGTGAAATGGTTGATACTCTCAAGGAAAAAGGGATTAAAGTTCGTTATGCCATCCATCCAGTGGCAGGGCGTATGCCAGGTCATATGAATGTGTTATTGGCAGAAGCCAATGTCCCCTATGAAGATGTCTTGGAATTAGATGAAATCAATCGCGATTTTTCTCAAACCGATGTCGCTTTTGTCATTGGGGCTAATGATGTAACGAATCCTGCTGCAAAAACGGATCCTCAAAGTCCTATTTATGGTATGCCTATTTTAGATGTTGAAAATGCAAAAACAGTTCTCTTTATCAAACGATCCCTAAGTCCTGGATATTCTGGTGTGGATAATGAGCTTTTCTATCGCGATAATACCATGATGCTATTTGGTGATGCCAAAAAAATGTGTGAGGAAATTGTAAGGGCATTTTAAAAAAATAAAAAAACAGGGAGTAAAAAACGAAAAATATATACTTAAAGTCGATATTGCTTGCCTTTTCAATTTTGGCGTCAAGAGGACTGGCAACTCCTATTGAGGATTTTGAAATTCTTCCTTATAAAACGAACATTACTGGAAGCGTAATATAGTGGTTGTTTTTAAATGTGTGTGTATATTTTGAGGACCACCTCATGAGATTTTATAGGGCAGTGCCCATTTGACGGTAATTGATGGCTTCGGCGATGTGAGTGTATCCAATGGATTTTACGTCTTCAAGATCAGCCAAAGTGCGAGCTACCCTCAAAATACGATGATATCCTCTGGCAGAAAGTTTAAATTTATCAGCGGCTTGATTAAGAATATTGCGACCACGCTCATCGGGAACGGCAATTTTTTCAAGGAATTTTACTGGTAAAGTTGCATTATTAAGCCCCGCAATATCATTCTTTCCAGAAAGTGTTTGATACCTTTCCAATTGACGTTGTCGTGCTTTTGAAACACGAGCCGCAATGGTGGCCGTTGACTCACCAATTTTAGCGGAGGCTAAATCCCGTGCCATGACCGCAGGAACAAAAATATTCAAATCAATACGATCCAAAAGAGGTCCTGAAAGTTTTGATTGATAAGAAATAGCACATTTAGGCGCCCTGGAACAGGCCCGTTCTGCATCATCAATATAGCCACAACGACACGGGTTCATCGCTGCTATGAATTGAAAACGAGCAGGATAAGTCACATGATTATTAGCGCGTGCAATCATGATTTTTCCTGTTTCTAGGGGTTGGCGCAATGTCTCAAGAGTGCTGCTGTTAAATTCAGGAAGCTCATCTAAAAAAAGAACGCCACAATGGGCGAGAGAAATTTCCCCTGGTTTTGCCTTGGCACCACCACCTACCAAAGCTGGCAATGAAGCTGAATGATGAGGGTCCCGAAAAGGACGCTCTTGAAGAAGTTGGCCTTGATTGAGTTGTCCTGCGATGGAATGAACCATGGTGACTTCCAAGGCTTCTTTTGGTGATAGTGGTGGCAGTAAACCTGGCAACCTCGCAGCCAACATTGACTTTCCAGCCCCAGGTGGCCCTTGCATCAATAAATTATGTCCCCCAGCAGCAGCAATTTCAAGGGCACGTTTAGCACTTTCTTGCCCCTTAATATCCTTCATATCTGGTAAATCAGAGTTGATTGATAAGAGTTGAGGTTCTGGAGCTTGGAGAATTTGTTTGCCTTTCACATGATTCATCAAGGATAATAAATCTGGGGGAGCTATAACTTGAATTCCTTCTGCCCATGCTGCTTCGGGACCATTTCCATAGGGACAGATAATTCCCATATCCTCTGAAGCAGCCATAATAGCCGCTGGCAATACACCAGAAACTTTTGAAATTCTACCATCAAGGGCCAATTCACCCAGAACGATTTTATCCCGTATATCATCGGGGGTGAGAGCTTTCAATGCCACCAACAACCCAAGGGCAATGGGAAGATCAAAATGGCTTCCTTCCTTTTGAAGGTCAGCGGGGGATAAGTTCACAATGATTTTTTTAGGAGGGAGCGCCATACCAATAGATGTCAGGGCTGCTCGAACCCGGTCCCTTGATTCCGCAACGGCCTTATCAGGTAATCCCACAAGGGAAAAAGAAGGCAATCCAGAGGATACTTGAACCTGAACCTCAATAGAAACAGCTTCAATGCCCTGGAAGGCAACTGTATGGATCAATGCAACCACAATATCATTCCTGTTTATATGAAAAAAAAGAATTAACCTCTTTATTCATAAAGTTTTATTTTCTATCAGAGGTGCTTTTTGCTGTGTCTTCATCTTTTCTTCTCTCAGTTTTATTTTTAAGACTGAGAGCGATATAACGCAAATTTCCCTTCGTGTTCAGCAATAGCAAAACTTTTTCCTTACCAACCTTTTGAAGATTTTCAATAAAGTTTTGAAATTGATCGGGAGTTTTTGGTGTTATTTTCATGGAACCAGAGGTGAGCTGTTGAACAATATCTCCTGGACGTATGAATTTTCCAAATGCTTCCGATGCTGGTGCAACAAAGGCAACAAAAAGGCCTTTCACATCCGTTGGCAAACGGTAGCGTTCTTTCATACCTGGCGTTATTTCCCGTGTTGCAATTCCTAATATTTGCTCTTTCTTTTCAACTTTTTTCTGAATATCATAGCTTTGATCATCGAGAAGACCTTCTTTTTCAGCTTTTTCCCATTCCCCCACAACAACTCTTAGTGTTACTTTTTGACCATCACGCCAAACAACCATAGGAACAGTCGAACCAATTTCAGACTCACCAACAATATGAGGAAGTTCCTTTGATTCTTTAATATATTTACCATTGAAAGCTAAAATAACATCCTGAGTTTGAAGACCTGATTTTTTTCCAGGTCCCTTGGAGGCAACATCACCAACAAGAGCCCCTTGACCTTTTTCAAGGTTCAATGTTTCGGCAATTTCATCTGTTACATTTTGAATACGAACACCAAGCCAACCACGCTTTGTATTACCAAATTTTTTGAGTTGCGCAATAACTTTTTTAGCCAAAGAAGATGGGATTCCAAATCCAATGCCGATGTTACCACCATTTGGCGTATAAATAGCAGTACTCACCGCAATCACCTTGCCATTAATATCAAAAAGCGCGCCGCCAGAATTTCCCATATTAATGGAAGCATCCGTTTGAATATAACCGCTTACATAATCAGCACCCCCATGTCTTGAACGGGCTAATATATCACGGGCAATGGATGAAACAATCCCCGTTGTTACTGTACTTCCAAGGCCAAATGGATTTCCAATGGCAATCACCCAATCGCCGACACGAGCTTTTGAAGAATCACCCCAATCCAAAACAGTTAGTTTTTTATCGGTTTGTACACTCAGTAAAGCTAAATCCGTTCGTTTATCACGTCCGACAACTTTGGCATTAAGTTCCGTTCCATCATGAAGGGTGATTTTTATTTCATCAGCATTCGCAATAACGTGATTACACGTTACGATAAAGGCTGTTTTACCTTCCTGAGCAATTAAAAAACCAGACCCCAATGAACTTGATTTTTTAGCCTGCCCCTGTTGCATCCCCTGAAGGAACTGACGAAAAAGCTCTTCGATGGCCACTCCATTAGGTGGCATTCCATT
>JAJRPZ010000006.1 GCA_024280495.1 Alphaproteobacteria bacterium | reverse complement strand
CTCAAGAGGATGTGAAAAAGATCGAAATGTTACTCAACACAAGACCAAGACGCATCCTTAATTTTAAAACGCCAACTGAAGTGTTTTACGAAGACCAGACCAAAAACTCAAATGACGCACTTCACATGTGAAGGGGCCCTTTTAAAAAAACGTGATTAATTTTATTTAGGCTATTTCGTTAAATAGGGTGGCAGTTAAGCTTGAGTTTTCGATATTATCTTTAGGTATATCTTTATTAGGTAAGGCTATTTTAAAAGAATTTTTCATATCATCAATTGGAGTGTGCATTTTTGTACCATTATCGAGATGTTTGATTTGTTCCCGTGTGCCATCAAGTTTGAATTTCACTTCGGCGCGTTTGATACGATCATCTGCTACTTTATCGTGCTGGGAATCTGTTTTGTTTTCTTGAGTTTTTGCAGTTTTTTTATGAGAAGTATCATCCTCTATGCCAGAAGTTTCTTTTATGCCAGAAAGGGTTGCAAATTCTGTAGAGCCTTTATGTCCAGAGGATTTACTGCGCCCAGCGTCACCAAGCTGAGTGTGAGCCATAGGATTAGATATTGCGGATATACTCATATTTTACTCCTTGAGAACTTTATTCTCTTACGGACTTTCCTACTATCATAGTATATTGTTTTTTAAATAATTAAAACATTAAAAACAATAAATAGTGTTGAAAATTATTTCAACACTATTTCTTTGTTAAAAACAATTACTTATTAAGCTTGTTGGAGGGCTTTCATAAGCATTTGCATTTGTTGCAAGGCTTTAGCAAACCCCATACCCGCGCTTTCGATTTTTTGCATGGAGAGGGCTTGCTCCAATGCAGCAGCTGGCATGTCAGCATCTTGGAAACCAGAAATAACATTAGAAAGCTCATTGGCGGTGTCCTTCAATACCGCAGCTTTCAATTCAAGGTTATCCAAGGCAGCGGCAACATCAGCTTTGTTTGCTGTTAATAGTGCCAGTGCAGCCTTGAAAGCATCGGAGGCAGTTGTTGCGTCTGTTGCCGTTGATAAACTTATATTACTTAACCCAAGAGCAGAAAGCGTAGCACCTTTAAAAGTCAATGTTGTTGTGTCATTGGAATTGGCACCTGTTTGTGATGTCATTTTGACTTCAGTACCTTCGGCAATAACACCAACCACTTGAGTAACACTGGTAGCAAGGGCGAAAGCAGCATCAAACGTCAATGTCACACCAAAGTTTGTGCTGATATCCTGGGCACCCGCCGTATCCATCGTAATATTTTGTGTTTTGATAACACCATCCGCATCCTTGTGTTGAACATGGAGGATATTTGTCGCGCCATCATAACTTGCAGTAACAGTACCAGGTTCGGCAGTAGTTCCAACGGACATTCCAGTTAAACCATTGTTGACGGCTGTTGTAACAGACTTTTGCACAACTGAAGCGACACCAGGAGCAGTACCTGTATGCGTTTCGTAGGCGGTTTTTGCAGAAGCAAGATGCGCAGCATCTGTCAGGTCATTAACTGGGACGGTCGTAAGATCAGCACCAAGAACGCGGGTATAACGGTTATTTGGGTTTGATATACTGACAAATACGATTTCAGCATCATTTGCCCAGTTTACATTCAGAGCTTCAAAAACTTGCCCACCAATTGTTTCTTTTAGATCAAGACGACCATCCGTTGCGTTATAGTTGAATTCTGCGCTTGTCAATGTGCCACTTATATCACCAGTTGCATCACCTTTTATGCCTGCAACAAAGGTATCAACAACAACAGCAGCTGTGGAGGATGAGACGCTTGCAGCAGCAATGTCAACGGTACCAGCAGAACCAATGAAGAATTTTGTCCCATTAAATTCAGCTTTTTGCGCAGCAGTTTCCAGACCTTTAAGAAGGTTTTGGGCCACACCGTTAATTTGGGAGCGTTCTTTATCAGTCAAAGTTCCGTCGTTTGCTTGTGTTGCCAAGGCATCAAGTGAAGCCACGGTCTCAATCATGTTATCAAGAACTTTAATACCCAATTGACCTACAGATGACAAGCTATTGATATTACCAAGTGCGGCATTAGTTACTTCTCTCAAAGCGCTCAAACCAGCAACGAGGGATTTAATGGCTGGGCCACGGTCAGTGATACCAGAAGAAAGTTCATTATTGGCTATGTTATTATCGACTGTTGCTTTTGCTCGGTTAATAAGTGCCGTGTTTGCGGCAGCGTTGTTCATAATACTTGTTGTCATAATATATTCCTTTCGCATCCTGCGATTTTTTTAAGGGTCCTACCTGGTCCCTTTCTTTGAGAACACCATGCTCTCAGAAATAATGATGCAGATTTCGTGCCAAGTGGTAGAACAGCCATAAATATGGATGACTTTATAAAAAAAACATAGGGAGAGGTGAAAAAAGGGTGGTATTTATTGCCGTTAAATACCATTTGAGATAAAAAAAGGGTGAAGCGGCAAAAAGTGCCGACTTTTTTTTTAATTAATACCCAAAATAGATTCAGAAATTTTAGCTTCGTTGCTGGCAAGCATTAAAATAATGCGGTCATCAACTTTAATGATGGTAGATCCCTTTGGGATTTCTGTTTGGTCGTCTCGTATAAGGGCAGCAACGAGAATTTTATGATCTTTTTGCAACTGACTCACTGATTTTCCAACGATATTAGGGGCGTTGCTAGCTGCAATATCTATGACTTCGCCAAAGTTTTCTCCAAGGGAATGTACGGAATGTAAGTTACCTTTACGGATATACTGCATGATTTTTGAGACCGTCACCACACGGGGGTTAATAACGGCGTTGGCACCAAGGGAGATAACCAATTGTTCGAAAGATAATTTATTGGTGAGGCACATGGCTTTTTTGGCACCAAGGCGTTTAGCTAAAACAGTTGCAAGGGTATTAACGCGATCATCTTCCGTTACGGCAACGGCAGTATCAACATTATCAATGCCTGCTTCGAGGAGTAAATCACTATCCAGGGCATCACCATTTAGAACAAGGGCTTTGCTGAGGTGTTGAGCAATTTTCTCAGCGCGCTTGTGGTTGTTTTCAATGATTGTAATGCGAATATGAGGAGAGTGCGCTTCAATTTCTTGGGCCAATGAAAGCCCAATGTTACCACCCCCCATAATAAGAAGGCGTTTCGTGCTTTCTTCCGTATGGCCAAAAGCCGCAAGAGAAGCCTCTACATTTCCCGTTTCCACAATATAGAAAACTTCATCTTCAGGTAAAAGGGCCTCGCGCTCTGTGGGGACAAATTTTCGGTCCCCCCGTGAGATGCCAACGATGGTAAAATTCACTTCAGGAAAAAGGCTGGGTATATGGGTAATGGGAGTATTCACAATAGGAGTGTTTTGAGTGCACCTGACCCCTAAAAGCTGGAATTTTCTATTGGCGAGAGGTGTAACATCAAAGGCACCAGGGACAGCAAGTCCCCGTGACAGAGCATGGGCAACCTCAATTTCTGGTGAAATAATATAATCAATAGGCATGTGATTATCATCAAAAAGACCTCTTCCAGAAGCCGTAAGGTAAGATTTACTCCGAATGCGAGCTATTTTCTTTTTGACACCATAAATGCTGTGGGCAATTTGACAGGAAATCATATTGACTTCATCATAACGGGTTAGGGCGATGATCATATCAGCGCTTTCAATACCAGCACGTTTCAAAATATTGGGGTGGGATGCGTGACCACAGATAGCCCTGACGTCAAGACGATCATTGATTTCATCAATGAGTTTTTTGTCGATATCCACAATGGTAATATTGTGATTCCGACCAGAGAGGTAACGCGCCAGGTTAAAGCCAACTTGACCTGCTCCGCAAATAAGAATATTCATGACACTCTACGTACTTAAAAAATGAAATTCTTTTTTTATAATAGCATTGTTGTCATAAAGCATAAAACATTTTATCTTACATAATAAAATGGAAAAATAAGGAATCCCCATGCGCGCTGAAATGCAAAAACTCAAGGACGAGGTGGAATCTGTCATCGACGTTCTGAGGAGGCATCTTTGACTATGACAAAGCAACAAGACGTTTGAACGAGCTGAATATTCAAGCCGAAGGAGCTGATTTATGGTCAGACCCAAAGGAAGCGCAAAAAGTTATGCGTGAACGCGATATTCTTAAAACGGCCTTTGATCGCATTCAAGGACTTGAAATTGAGCTTGAAGATGCAGTTGGATTTATTGACCTTGGTGACGCAGAAAAAGATCCAGAGACTATTAAAGAAGGTGAGGGGGGCTTATCAAACCTTGCCACCCGTTGCAAAAGATTACGCCTTGAATCATTATTATCTGGTGAAGCTGATGGAAACGATTGTTTTCTTGAGATTCACGCAGGAGCTGGCGGAACCGAGGCACAAGACTGGGCTCTCATGATTCAACGTATGTATGTGCGCTGGGCTGAGCGTAATAATTATAAAATTGAATGGATGGCAGAGGTATCAGGGGAAGAAGCTGGTATTAAGTCATCAACCTTTAAAGTTATCGGACATCAGGCCTACGGATGGCTTAAAACAGAAAGTGGTGTGCATCGTTTGGTACGTATTTCTCCTTTTGATTCCAATTCTAGACGCCATACAAGTTTTTCATCTGTCTCAATTTATCCAGTTATTGATGATAATATCCATATTGACTTAGAAGAAAAAGATTTGCGTATCGATACTTATCGGGCATCTGGCGCAGGGGGGCAACATGTTAACACAACGGATAGTGCCGTTCGCATTACCCACATTCCAACAAATGTTGTCGTGCAATGTCAAAACCAAAGATCTCAACATAAAAACAAGGCAGAAGCTTTGTCTATGTTACGCGCCAGACTATTTGAAGTAGAACTTAAACGCCGCGAAGAAAGCGCCCAGGCCGCCAATGCAAATAAAGGCGATATTGGCTGGGGGCATCAAATTAGATCATATGTTCTGCATCCTTATCAAATGGTTAAGGATTTAAGGACTTCCGTTGAAAAAGGAAACCCCACCGCTGTTTTAGACGGTGAAATTGATGATTTTCTAGAAGCTGCCTTGGCTGCAAAGCTCGCAGGATAATTTATGGAGGAGTCATCAAATTCCTTTCTAATTGACCTTTTTTGAAAACTTTGTCAAAACTATATGTAATAGACTTTATGAAAGGTAGAATCGTGGCAGGTCACTCAAAATTTAAAAACATTATGCATCGTAAGGGCGCTCAGGATAAAAAACGTGCCAAAGTATTTTCCAAGGCCACAAAAGAAATTATTGTTGCCGTGAAAGAAGCAGGGCCAGATCCCGATGGAAATTCCCGCTTGCGAGGAGCAATTGCAGCCGCCCGTGCCGTAAATATGCCAAAGGATAACGTTGAGCGCGCCATTAAAAAAGCAGCCAGTGCCGATGATGATACGAACTATACAGAAGTACGATATGAAGGATATGGCCCTGGAGGCGTTGCCATGATCGTGGTTGGCTTGACCGATAATAAAAACAGAACTGCGTCTGATGTACGGTCGACATTTTCCAAATATGGGGGATCCCTTGGAGAGCCCAACAGTGTAGCCTTTCAATTTGACCATGTGGGTGAAATTGAATACGCTCTGGATAAAGCCAGCACCGATGATATGTTCGAAACCGCTCTGGAGGCAGGCGCCGAAGATGTTCAGAGCAACGATGAGTCCCATGTGATATCAACGACCTATGAAGGTCTAAATTCCGTGCGTGAAATTCTTGAAAAAAGCTATAAAGATGCCTTGCGGGCAGAGGCTGTGTGGCGTCCACAGAACACAGTGCCCGTCGATATAGATAAGGCAACAACTCTTTTAAAACTTATTGATATTCTTGAAGATAACGACGACGTTCAAAGCGTATTTTCAAATTTTGATATTGATGACGCCGTCATGGAAAAATTGAGCGCAGAAAAATAGGATCTAATCCCATTTCAAAACCTGTTTATATTCACCCTTCCCGTCAATATTATTCGAACTCTAATGGGAAGGCTGTTATAAAAAAAACGCCGTTTCAAAATTCATCGCAGAATACTGAGAGGATTTTGGGATTGGATCCTGGACTTCGTCTCACTGGATGGGGAATTATTGACTGTGCAGGTCGTGAAATGACACATGTTGCCCATGGTACGGTTAAAGTGAGTGATCAGTTGGATATTGATGAACGGTTGCAAATATTACACAGTGGCCTTTGTGAAGTGATGCGGACTTACCTTCCCCAAGCAGCCGCCGTTGAAGAAACTTTTCTTAATAAAAACCCCTCAACGACTTTGAAGTTAGGATTGGCTCGGGGGGTTGTTATGGTTGTGCCGACGACTTTTGGCATTCGTGTCGGGGAATATTCTGCTAACCATGTAAAAAAGAATGTTGTGGGTGCGGGGCATGCGGATAAAGACCAGGTGAAAGCCATGGTGAAATATCTTTTGCCAGCATGTGGTAATATGTCCTATGATGAAGCAGATGCTTTGGCAGTGGCCATATGCCATGCCCACACTCTAGATTCTAAAAATATCCTCTTTGGGTCTTAAAATTAAAAAGGTAAAATAATGATTTCAAAACTTCGCGGTGTTCTGGATTCGACAGGTCCCAATTGGGCGGTTTTGGATGTTAATGGTGTTTTTTACCATGTGTTTTGTTCGGCCAGAACCTTGGATGAAATTCAAGGGGTTGGTCAAGAGCGCACATTGATAACGGAAATGCATGTACGTGAAGACATTATGGCCCTTTATGGTTTTTCAACGTCATCGGAACATCAGTGGTTTCAAACACTTACAAGTGTTCAGGGTGTTGGTATGAAGGTGGCATTAGCTATTTTGTCCGTTGCGTCTCCAGATCAAATGCACGCGGCGGTTCTATCGGGTGATAAAACGACTTTTTCCGCGGCAGATGGCGTTGGACCTAAGCTTGCAACCAGGCTTGTCAATGAATTAAAAGACAAGGTTAAAAAACTTTTTGGTGTGAATGCTGGAGGGGGGGGAGTGATTACAGACGCTTCTCCAAATTCATCGATGCCCGCCGAATCTGTGTATCAAGACGCGGCCTCCGCCCTTGTAAATTTGGGGTATAAACCTTTTGAAGTGAACCAAACTCTGGTTCAGATTAAACAAAAAGGAGAGGGGGCAGATTCCGTCGAAGTTCTTATTCCACTCGCGTTGCGCACCCTTACTAAGAGGGCATAAACAATGTCGCAAGGAAATATACTAACCCCTGATTTTCAACCAGGACAAGATCATCAAGAGCGCTCTATGCGCCCCAAACTTTTGGATGATTTCACAGGACAGCGTGATGTGTGTGATAACCTCAAGGTTTTTATCCAGGCAGCCAAAGGGCGTGGTGAAGCAATGGATCATGTTATGTTTTTTGGCCCGCCAGGCCTTGGGAAAACAACATTAGCTCAAATTATTTCAACGGAACTTGGCGTTGGTTTTAAATCAACCTCTGGCCCTATTATTTCGAAAGCGGGGGACCTTGCCGCGATTTTGACAAACTTGCAGCCTTTTGATGTTTTATTTATTGATGAAATTCACCGCTTGAGCCCAGCTGTTGAAGAAGTACTTTATCCAGCCATGGAAGATTTCAAATTGGACCTTATTATTGGAGAAGGTCCAGCAGCAAGATCCATCCAAATTGATTTACCCCCCTTTACTTTGGTTGCAGCAACGACCAGAACAGGACTTATTACATCGCCATTACGGGATCGTTTTGGCATTCCTTTGCGCTTGAATTTTTACTCGCCAGAAGATTTATCAGCCATCGTGCACCGAGGCGCTAAATTATTGGGTCTTGATATGAAAGCAGATGCAATTTTTGAGATCGCCAAGCGCTCTCGGGGCACCCCGCGTATCGCGGGACGTTTATTGCGTCGGGTGCGAGATTTTACCTCCGTTAAAGGGGTATCAGTTGTTGACAAAGCGCTAGCCGATGATGCTTTATCACGTCTTGGGGTTGATCATATGGGGTTGGATGATCAAGATCGCCGTTATCTCGAACATATAGCGCGGGTTTATAGAGGTGGCCCTGTTGGTGCCGAGACTTTGGCTGCTGTTCTTTCGGAGCAGAAAGATACCTTGGAAGAAGTGGTCGAACCCTATCTAATCCAACAAGGGTTTGTCCAGCGCACTTCTCGGGGGCGAATGTTGACAGATATAGCTTATGATTATTTAGGATTGGAAAAACCGACTTCCACGTCTCCGTCTCCTAAAAAAGAAAATAAAACGTCGCCAGTTAAAGGTAATTGACCATGCTGGATTAAAAAAAATATTTGTGCTAATCACTCATTACTTACCCTTAATAAGATGATAGATCCATGAAAGAGCTTCCTTGTACAAAATTTGAGAAGAAACTGTTGCCATCTAACTCACCAGATCATCCTGATAGTCATACCGAAAAATTCTATGGTAGACGCATGGGAAGACCTTTACGTCCAAAAACACAAGAACTTCTCGAGCGCGCGCTCCCCACATACACATTTGATGTGACTCTTGCCAGTGATCCCCACGCTGACTTTGATCAAGATGCCCAGGAATTATGGTTAGAAATTGGCTGTGGTGGTGGTGAGCACCTTTGTGCTCAAGGAGCTCGAAATCCCAAAGTAAACCTCATTGGTGCCGAAGCCTTTATGAATGGTATCAGTCTCATGCTCCGAGATCTTTTAGATCGAGACCTTGAAAATGTACGCATTTGGCCAGAGGATGTGCGTCCTCTTCTTGATAAACTCCCTCAAAATTCCATTTCAAGAGCCTTTCTTTTGTTTCCAGATCCTTGGCCCAAATCCCGCCATAACAAGCGTCGTTTTGTGAATGGAAAAAATTTAAAGCGTCTTGCGCGCCTTGTTAAACCAGGAGGAACTTTGCGTATTGCGACGGATCATGGGGATTATCGTGAATGGATTATCCAACGCATGAAAGAGGATAAAAAATTCAAACCCCTTTTTTCTTGGGATCACCTACCAACGGAACGTCCCAATGATTGGGTGCCAACAAGGTATGAATCCAAAGCTCGTGCGCAAGGTATTTTATGTACCTACATGGACTTCGAGCGACTCTAGAGCTAATCAACTCTAAGAATAAATCATTGTATCTCTAGATTTTTTTTACTTTTCCTTTGAAATATGTTAGGGTGTGCAACGTACTAATAGGGAATTTAATAATGATAAAAATCAACCTTTTTATGGCAGTAACCCTCGTGGTATCTGGTGCATCGATGAATACTTCATCTGCCAATTCCACTTTAATTGAACAACAAAATAAAGGTAGTATCAGCATGACAGCAACCTCTTTAAAAGAATCAACAACACCTTCTGTTGAAATAGTCCCAGGTCTTAATTACCAACAAATAAATGCTGGTAACGGCGAGAAGCCAAAGGCTGGTGATACGGTTTCTGTTCACTATGTAGGTACACTTGAAGATGGTACTAAATTTGATAGCTCTCGTGATCGTGGCGATCCCATTGAATTTCGTCTTGGCGTTGGTCAAGTAATTCAAGGTTGGGATAAAGGTATTGCTGAATTATCCGTTGGTGAGCGTGGCATTTTAACTATATCTTCAGAACTTGGTTACGGAGAACGCGGTGCAGGTGGTCTTATTCCTGGAAATGCAACCCTTGTATTTGATGTTGAACTTTTAAAAATCAAATAATACAGTTAATCATTGCAAATAAACCCTCAGTTTATCTGGGGTTTTTATTATGACTTTAAACGCCCCTCCAAGATCCAATTTCTTTCTTGTCTTTTGAGTTCTGCACCAAGGTGAGGTCCTGGTTTAAAGCCTTTTTCAATGAGGTCTTGTCCCGTCATAGGAAAGGATTTGTGTTCCCAGTTTTTGATGTGATTAAGTAATGTTTTTTTCACTTGAATATCTTTTCTGGAAAGCATTATGGCATAGGCTGCTAAAACTTTTTCTGTCCCTTGAAAATGCAAATGAATATCAAGGGGTTCTGCTTCAAATTTCAAAGAAAGAGCATTAACACAGGAGATCCAAGTCCTTTGTTTCTTTGAAAATTTAAGGCGTTTGGCGGCATTTTCGATATTATTTTCTTCCGAACCCAATAAGGCAAGAAGCTTTGTCAAACTTGATGTCTTTATACCTGTTTTCAAAAGCCTTTTAAGAATATCCATATTAAGAGGTTCATTCCTTTCAAGGACATAGTGAAATATGTGTGTTTTTTCCATAAGAGAAATAGCTGGCAGGGGAGATTGACACTCAAGGAGTTTTAAAAGTTCAGTTTTTATGCGCTCCCCAGAAATATTTTTAAGGCCTGTTGCATTATTATGGATAGCATTAAGAGTTATATTATCGGGATTTTTATCTGAAAAACGTGCGTAAAATCGAAAAAACCTTAATATGCGTAAGTAATCTTCTTTTATGCGTTTTGAAGGGTCTCCAATAAAATTAACATGGCCAGCAGCAAGATCTTTTGTTCCGTCCCAAAAATCCGTAATAGTGCCATTGATATCCATGTAAAGGGCATTAAATGTGAAGTCTCGCCTTGCGGCGTCTTCTTGCCATGAATTTGTGAAAACAACGTTGGCGTGCCTGCCATCTGTTTCAATATCATGGCGCAGTGTTGTTATTTCATAGCCTTTTTCCTCGATTATGGCCATAACGGTGCCGTGGTCCAGGCCCGTTGGTACGAATTTTAAATTAGATTTTTTGAGAAAATTCATGATATCAAGAGGAGGGTATGAGGTGGCAAGATCTATGTCTTGGCTTTCAATGCCAAGGAGGTGATCTCTGACACACCCCCCAACAAAACGCAGGGTTTCCATGCTATTAGGAATAGCTCGAAAGAGTTTTTTTATAGGGGATGACGTTATCCAGTGAGGTAAATGTGCGTGCATAATTTTCAAAACAACCGATACTATTTGTTTCTATTTTAGGTCAAAAATGCTTAAATGTCTTCAAAAGAAAATTGTCTAAAAATAGCTCATAAAATTATGCATCCATATCGTCGTTTTCCCCTTGAATTGCTTTCTGAATCACAGGCTGAAAAAGAATTAGAGTCTCTATCAAAAGATCTTAAACACCATGATAATCTTTATTATCAAAAAGATATGCCTGAATTAAGTGATGGTGATTACGACTCGCTGCGACATCGTTTGTTGGCCATTGAAAAAAAATTCCCCCACCTTATGTCTAAGGATAGTCCCAGCCTCAAAGTTGGTGCAAAAGCTGCCGATGGGTTTGAAAAAGTAACCCATTTGTCACCGATGCTTTCCCTGGATAATGCTTTTGACCATGGTGACCTTGAAAAATTTCAAGAACGCATGAATCGTTTTTTAAATCTACCCTTGGATGGTTTCTTAGAAATAATTGCCGAACCTAAAATCGATGGTCTTTCCTGCTCTTTGATTTATGAAAAGGGTGTTTTGAAAACTGCTTCAACCCGTGGTGATGGCTATGTGGGGGAAGATATCACGGCTAATATCAAAACCATAAAATCTATTCCGCAAATATTGCCTGACATTCAAAAAGATTTAAACTCCTTTGAGATTCGAGGGGAAATTTACATGGGGAAAAAAGATTTTATAGCACTGAATGAAATGCGTTCAGAAAAGGGTGAACAGCCTTTTGCTAATCCAAGGAACGCTGCTGCGGGTTCCGTGCGCCAATTAGATATTGCCGTAACGGCCAGTCGCCCCCTTGGTTTTTTTGCCTATGGGTTTGGAAATTTTGACTCTGATGTGATAAAAACCCACCAAGACCGCCTTGATCTTTTAGAAAGGTGGGGGTTTTATTTGAATCCCCTCATTAAAATATGTTCTTCTACCCAAAAGATGACGGCCTATCATGCTGATTTAGAGTCCAAGCGTGCCAGTCTTGACTATGATATTGATGGCACGGTTTTTAAGGTCAATGATCTTGATTTAGAAAAACGTTTGGGGTGCGTTTCCAGGTCACCAAGATATGCCATTTCAGCGAAATTCCCTCCTGAACAAGGCACGACGACCTTACTGGATATTCAAATACAAGTGGGACGTACAGGGGTTCTAACGCCTGTTGCCATACTTGCACCCTTGACCGTTGGCGGTGTTGTTGTATCACGAGCAACCCTGCACAACAAAGATGAGATCCAAAGAAAAGACGCCCGCATCGGTGATCAAGTTATTGTTCAGCGGGCAGGGGATGTTATTCCTCAAATTGTCCGAGTTGTTAATGTTGACCGCGCTGATCGCTCTGAACCTTATGAATTTCCTGAAAATTGTCCCGTTTGCCATTCCCGTGCCATTCAAAAAAAAGATGCCGTTGCCGTACGCTGTCTTGGAGGATTGAATTGTTCTGCTCAATCCGTTTTGAGGCTTCAACATTTTATTTCCAAGGGCGCCTTTGACATGGATGGATTTGGCGCAAAGCATGTGGCTCTTTTCTGTGAAAAGGGACTTATAAAAATACCCGTTGATATTTTTAAGCTCCGTGACTTAAACAACACTTTGGAAAGGCCTTTGCAGAAATGGGAGGGCTGGGGACAAAAATCAGCTGACAAACTTTTTGATGCCATCGATGCCAAAAAAAAGATTTCTCTTGCTCGATTTATTTATGCCCTTGGTATTTCACAGATTGGTCAAACCACTGCCAAAACCTTAGCCAAGGTTTATGGTCGTTATGACAACTGGGTTGATAAGATGATGGCAGCCTCTCAAGGGCTTTTGGGAAATCAAGACTATCAAGAACTCATGGAAATTGATGGCATTGGCCAAGAAATGGCAGCTGATCTCATTAATTTTTTCCAAGAAAAACGTAATGTTGAAATATTAAAAGGTCTTGTTGGTCCATATGTAACAGTTGAGAATTATAAAGCCCCAATAAATTTTGACTCACCCTATGCAGGAAAAATCATTGTTTTTACGGGGACTCTTTCTGCTATGGGGCGCGGCGAAGCCAAAGCCAAAGCAGAATCCCTGGGGGCAAAAGTTTCAGGATCTGTTTCTAAAAAAACAGACTTCCTCATTGCAGGTACTGATGCTGGAAGCAAAGAGCGCAAAGCCCGTGATTTAGGGGTTAAGGTTTTGTCAGAAAAAGAATGGATATTAACTTTACTGTCATGAGCATATTTCTTTTCTTGACCCTTGGTATTTGAAGTCAATGTGATATCCTATGACCATTAAATGACTCAAGGACTGATCAAGAGGTGACGAAAATGCCCACACACTCAAATAGAACTCAAACAAACACGACTCAAGTTGAATTTAATCTCGTTTCCCCAGAAAAACATGTTTTAACAGACAAAGTAGATATGGTTGTTGTGCCTGGTGAGTCTGGTGATTTTGGTGTACTTCCTAACCATGCGGCGATTATTTCGACTTTGCGTCCTGGTCTTGTGACGTTGCACCGTGGCGATAAAAAAGAGCATATTTTTATTACCGATGGCTTTGCAAATGTGAATGAAACGTCCTGTACCGTTTTGGCTGAATCATGTGAGTTTGTTGAAAAACTCAACCTAGAAGAAATGGAAATGCTTTCTAAAAAAATTCAAGATGAAATAGATATTGCCCGTGATGAAAGTGAAAAACGCGAACTCAATCGTAGTCGGGAATTAATGATGATTAAGATTGAACTTTTGAAAAAACTATCCTAAGGCTATTTTCTTTTGACGTTGAAAAATAATGACCATAAATGGCAAGGGGACTTCCGAGCAAAAGCGATGAATCCTCGTGCTATTCCTTTTTTTGGACGTTTTCTCCAGTGGTTTTTCTTTGATTTTCAAAAATCTAGAATGCGTCGTATTTTACCTCCTCTTTTTTTGGGTTGGCTTTTTTCCCTGGCATTTCAACCTCGTGGGCATTTAATTACTGCATTTACTGGCCTTATCCTTTTTTATCGGTATTTCGAAAAAGGCGTCTTAAATATGTCGCCTCGAAAATCACATTTGCCTTTTGACGGTTCAAAAGCTTTTTTAACAGGATATTGGTTTGGTTTTGGTTATTTTTCAGGGGGGTTGTATTGGATTGCATATGCCTTGCATATCGACTGGTTAAAATATGCAATTCTTGTTCCATTGGCTGCCCTTGGGATTCCAGCAATTCTTTCATTGGGTCTTGGGATTTGTACCTATGGTGCCTTGAAAATTTATCTTGCAACTCACCGTAAATCTCGATTGGCGCCTTTACTAACCTTTGTTCTTTTGTGGTCTGGATTTGAGTATATAAAGGGAACGTTACTTACGGGATTTCCTTGGTTGAATGTTGCCGAGGTATGGATGGGTGGTGACGTTATGGCGCAAATGCTTGCGTTTATTGGCGTTTATGGTCTTGGTCTTTTGACTTTAATCCTTGTTGTCCTTGTATATGTTACGGTCTTTTTTGTCCCTCAATATAGGCGGTTGAGTTTGATGCTGTTTCTTGGGGTAGGGGTGTCTATGCTGGCCTTGGGTCAATGGCATTTACGTCAAAATCCTAAAGCGTTTTATGAAGATTTTGAAATAGTGATGGTGCAGCCCAATATAATTCAAAAGAAAAAATGGGATTCTAAATTTCTGCAATCAAACCTTGAAACGTTGATGAGATTTTCTCAACAAAGCCATTTAATCCCTTTGTCTTTTAATAAGCGCAAGCCACGTCTTTATATTTGGCCAGAGGCTTCGGTGCCCTATAGCCTGACGGATAAAGGAACAACGGCCGTTTATATAACGCAAATTTTATCAAAAGGTGATGTGCTTATTGCTGGTGCAAATCGTGTGAGTGATACGGGACAACATTATAATTCATTATTTGCCTTGGCTCCTGGGGGTAAAATCTTGGCTACTTATGACAAATCTCATTTGGTTCCCTTTGGAGAATATGTGCCATATCGAGAATTTATGCCTCGTTTTATCGATGTTCTTGCACCAGGTAATAGTGAGTTTAAAGAGGGCTCTGGACGAGAAACAATATCTCTCACTTCCTTTCCCTCCTTTAGCCCACTTATTTGTTATGAAGCTATTTTTTCGGGGCAGGTAATTTCTGAAAAAAATACGCGTCCAAAATGGTTACTGAATATTACCAATGATGGTTGGTATTTAGAGTCATCTGGTATTTATCAACATCTTCAATTAACCCGTATGCGAGCTATCGAAGAGGGGTTACCTCTTGTTCGGGTGAATTATCGGGGAATCACGTCAGTTTTTGATGCCAATGGTCGAGTGACAGCAGAAATCCCTTTTAATGAAGGACGTTTTGAGGTTGTTCTTTTACCAAAAGAAACAATGACTAAAACGTTTTTTTCTAAGTATAGACATAATTTTTACTTTATTACACTTTTCTTGTTTTTTGTTTTCATGATAGGATTAACTATTAACTCAAGAAAAAATGGTTAAATTGCATGGCATTCCCCCTTTCAAAAAGGTCTTTTATTTTCACTTCTGAATCCGTTTCCGAAGGCCACCCCGATAAAATGTGTGATATTATTTCCGATGCTTTGGTTGATGCCTATCTTGCAAAAGATCCCCAAGCGAAACTCGCCATTGAAACATTAGTGACGAAAGAACTAGTTGTTTTAGCGGGTGAAATCCGCACGGATGCTCACCTAACAAAAACAGAACGTGCTGATATTGCACGTCAATGCATACGTAAAATTGGTTATGATCAAGAGGGATTTCATTGGGGGAAAATTGAAATTAAAGATGTTTTACATACTCAATCTCCTGATATTGCACGGGGCATAGAACTCTCTGAATCTTCTAATTTTGAGGGTTCTGGTAATATTGGAGCAGGAGATCAAGGGATGATGATCGGTTATGCAACCGATGAAACTCCTGGATATTTACCAGCACCTTTATATTACTCCCATCGCATTCTTGAAGCCCTTGCCACCGATCGAAAATCTGGCATGCTTCCAACCCTTGGACCCGATGCTAAGGTTCAACTCAGTTGCACCTATCAAGAGGGAATGCCAACGGGGGTTGCAACCATAGTTCTCTCTCACCAACACAAAGAAAATCTAACTCAGACTGATGTGAGACATACTGTTATGCCTTATATTAAGGCCATATTGCCCAAGGGATGGATGTGTGACGATGATCAAATCTTCATCAATCCCACAGGACGATTTGTCATAGGGGGACCCGTTGGTGACACGGGCCTCACGGGACGTAAAATTATTGTAGACACCTATGGGTCTGCCGCAGCCCACGGTGGTGGCGCCTTTTCAGGAAAGGACCCTACAAAGGTTGATCGTTCTGGGGCTTACATGGCACGTTATTTAGCAAAAAATATTGTGGCGGCAAATCTTTCCAAAAAATGTACGTTGCAAATTTCTTACGGTATTGGTCTCTCAGAGCCCTTATCTCTCTTTATAGATTTGCATGGAACGGGCGTAGTATCTGAATCAGGCATTGAATCTTATATTCGAAAAAATATTGATTTATCACCCCGTGGCATCATTGACCATTTAAATTTGAGCCGCCCTATTTATCAAAAAACGGCCTCTTATGGTCATTTTGGTCGAGATAAAAAACTAGACCTCCCTTGGGAAAAAGCTGACCTTAAGAAGAGTTTGCAAAATTATTTCAAAGAATCAGAAAGAGCCGTATCATAACTAAAGTCATTCCAAAAAGGTTCCAGTCTAGGAGCGAGGGGGCAACGCCTGTAACTTGTAGGCGCGGGAGTGATTAAAGCTTAAAGTTGTTCTAATTTCTTCATCATCTCAGCTTGCTTGCCAGTTACGGAAACCATGGCATTATAGTTCTGTTGAAGGCTGATTATTTTCAACATGCTTCTTGCAAAGTCCACGGGTTTTGTCTCTATTTGCCCAGAAATAACAGCGGCAAACCCGCTTTCTCCAGCAGATCCTAGAGCTGCGTCTCCTGATTCTGGTGTAATTGTATAGGCATTTCCATTTACAGGATTGAGTTCATTGGGTGCGTTGACATTGGCAATGGCAATTTTTGCAATCTTACTTTTTTCACCATTTTTAAAGACAGCATATACATCCCCCTCTGGGCTGATAAATGTTCCATCCACAGCAGAAAAAGAACGGCCATTTGTGGTTACATTTACGTGGGCAGATTTTTTGCCCATAATGCGCGTACCATCATTCTCACCAACACCAAGATTCAGAGTCACATTGCTGTCTTTAGCAGTGGAAGTTTCCCAATTTATATTAAATTTCGGAACGGTGGTTTCAAGGGGATCTCCATTAAAATATTGTAATATACCATCGGTATTAAATTGCATTAAAACATCGGTGAAAGGAACACCATCATTGCTACCACCATCTTGTGTGATACCAGCAACAACTGCATCTGGTGCAGTGATGCTCATCTTCCATTCATTGTCAGTTGCAGTTTTTGTATAGGTTACAAAAACGTTATGATCAATGCCTAAAGAATCCGTAATAACAAGGTTTCTTTGGTAAGGGGTGGGGATTTCTGCCGCGGACAAATTTACGATAACTCGAGCTTCTGTGGTTTCCGTAAAGGTTCCACTAACCGATGTTATATTGATTGTTTCCAATCCATCCATAGAGGAGATATTAACGTCACTGGGGATTTCCCCCGCCCCATCAAGGATCCACCCTTGTAATTTATGTCCTCCCCCGTTTACTAAATCACCATTACGATCAGATGTCCAAGACCCATCTCGCGTTAAAACCTTGCTGCCATCAGAAGTTGCTGCCACCATGAAGCCATTCCCAGAATCAAGGGCAACGTGTGTATTGGTATCTGATTCTTGGATAGACCCTTGAGTTTGCAGGTCATTGGTTCGTGTTACCTTAATACCCCCCCCAATATTTTGAAAATGAGCGCCAAATTGACCATTACCATTATTTTTACCTTCAGCAATATTTTGCGTATAAGCATCAATACCCTTTGTAAAGGCTCCTAGGGCCGAAGCTGCTTTTTCTAAACCTGCCATGATATGTTTCCTTTTAAAAAAATATTTTTATTTGTTAGTATTTTACTTAAGCCTTTGCAAGTCCCGTGCCAGATGTGTCATTGAGAGCAATAGCAGCATCTTTTTCTAGATTTGCTTTTATTTGTGCTGCTAATTGTTCTGGGCTTTTTGATGCTTTTTGATGTCGATCAACGGAAAAGCTTCTAATATTATCAGCAGGAACTTCGATGCCATTCACCATGGCAGTTCTAACTTTTCCATCAAATTCGTTTGACTCAAGAACGCCACTGGTGAAGTGTTTTATTTTGACTAGGTCACCAACCATTGGTGTTTTTAAAGCTTTCCCTTTTTTATCAAAGGCACGTATTTGAAATCTGAATTGACCATCATCTAGTTTTTTTCCCAAATCATCGGTGCCATCCCATTGAAAACTTTTACGACCAGCCTTTAAATCGATTTTTTGCTCTTTTCCATTCAATTTAATTGTGTCACCGTGTTTCATTTCCAATGTACGAATCTGACGAGATTCTTCGTCGAAAATATTAACAGTGATACTGTGAGCATTATAAGGAAGGTTATAACCAAGTTCATCATTTTGCCCCTTTACATGGCGAAATTTCTTAGATTCAACTTCAACTTTTTGACCAATGAATTGGTTGGCATCCATGGACATTCCTTTTTCCATTAAATTTTTCATCTCACCTATTTTTTTACGGACATCAGTTATTCCTGTAATCATAGCAACGCCTCTGGCATCTTCGATCAGGCTATCTTTTGTGTTGTCTTCATCGGGAAGTCGGTTTGAAGTTTTCGATAAAATAAGTTTAAGCCAGTCATCACCTTTCATATCACTCAGACTTTGAGGGCGATCTTTATATTTTTCTTTGTTCAGCCTTAAAATTTCAGCATGATTATGATCACGATAGACTTCTCCACTTGCTTCGCGCTCTTCCTTAATTTTCTGTCCCCAGATAGCATTCATTTCTGGATTTTTGTTGAGTTCAGCACGCATATTGATTCCTTTTAATTGTCTCTTTAGCCTTAACAATGCAATGCTTATGCCAAGTGCTCATCTAATTGATGTGCCAAGTGATTAAAAAAACTCAGGCTCTCGTGGCCCAAGTTCCAGTATGAGTGAGGGGCACCACTACTTCATGGGTTGCATTTTGTAATGAAACGGTCGAACTTTTACCTGAAACAGAATCCTGAATGCCAGAAAGGAGCATTTCTTCTTGATCAAAATTATCGTCACTAGAATTTTCTTCTTCAGTACTCTCAGGGGAATTCTCGTAGGAAATATTATCCTCGTTAAGATCAAGATCAACCTCTTGAAATAAATCCGTTAAATCCTTTGTACCACTTTGTAGGAGGTCTCTAACATCGGGGCGTGCCGTAATCACAATATGGGTTTCACCATGTTCATTTGTGTTAAATTTAATTTGGATATCGCCTAAATGATGGGGGCGTAATTGGATACTAATATCAGTTTTACCACCAACGCTATTATTTTTGATTCCAAAAGAAATTTGTTCCATAACGGCACTATAATGAGTGGAGTGAAAAGATGAAAACGATGGTTGAGCCCCCCTTGTTCCTTGTGCCATCCCCTGAAAATGACGTTGTCCTTCAAGACGCCCTTCGTTTTTTGATTCCGAAGGTTCTTCTCTTTTTATTAGTGATTCCAGGTTATTTGACACTGTATCAGTGAAATCACTTGGCCCATTACGGGTTACATTAGTATTTGCACTCAAGGTGCTCTTATGCTGGGTGTTCATCATGGAAAAAGATGTTTTCACCTCCTTCAAAGTCGCAGTTAAAGAATTAGAATTATCTTCTTCTGCTTTGATTGTCCCTAATTTCAGAGATTTTGCCTCTGGTTTTATAATGGGCATTTTAGGATCTTTTTTATCCATAAAAGTTGTTTTCTTGGGGGAGAAGTTCGTTTTAAAGGTATGGGCAATCCCTTTCTCAGGAGATTTAGAATTATTTTTCTGAGAAACTTTATCCAGAGAGTTAGCATTCTTAGAAAAAGTAGATTGTGAATTTTCCTCGGAAATTTCAATTTTGGATGTCGTGCTTAGTATTGGTTTCACTATTGATTTTAAATTATGTGAGGTGTTTTTCTGTTCAGTTTTCCCCAAATTGCCTTTCCCCTTAACCTGCCCTTCCTTTGGCAAGTTACCTCGATGTAGGAAAGGAGATGTAACCCTTTTAAGACCTTCTTTTTTATTTGTTTTTGACATGGACTTTTTAAGGTCATTAAACTCCATTGAAAATTTTGTTGATTCTTTTCTCATTCTATTGGCAGGGCGTTTTGCCTCAAGAATGCTGGCATCAGACGCCTGTATCTTTTCCTGTTGAGTTGTTACGAGAGTTATTATGGGGGAAGGGGGCTCTTGAATGAGTTCAGTGGTCTCCAATATTTCTTCTATTTGACT
>JAJRPZ010000097.1 GCA_024280495.1 Alphaproteobacteria bacterium | reverse complement strand
GCGAAAGTGCTGAAAAGCGTTGGCACAGAATTGCCGGATTTAAGCGCTTGGGCGAAGTCATTACCGGAGTTAAATTCGTGGATGGCATCGCTTTAATCAACAATGATCAGGACATGAGAGATGCCGCTTGAGCTCTCATACACAACTTTCGGTCATAGCTCAATGGCATCTTCGCAAATCCAAAATGTTAGACTCCCTCGAGATCGCAAACCATCTTCATATGCTCTCTAGTCTCTCTTGTTATAATCGGGCTTCTTAAATTTGTGACGATAGGGATCTTTCAGTTTATAAGGTTTGTGAATTTTCATGTTAATGAATGAAAAACAACACAATTGGTAAATTTTGACTATAATTGGTAAATTTTGACTATTTATGCACCACTGCCCCGGTCACCCTCCAAAAATAGACCTTTCAGAACTGAGAAAATCGCGAAGCTGCTTAAATTAAGCAGTGCGGTTTTGAGCTTCCATCGCTTTTTTCATCATGATCTTCATGACACCATTACGTGCTAAGGTATCGGCCCGTTCATTTAAGGGGTGACCTGCATGTCCTTTAACCCAATGCCATTCAACTATTATGTTATTGGTTGCCGCAAGTAGTTCTTGCCATAAATCTTTATTTTTAACATCTTTTCGAGCGGCCGTTTTCCAACCATTTTTTTGCCAATTTTTCACCCAAGACGTAATACCATCTTTGACATAAGTACTGTCCGTATGGACATGAATGGTTCCTTTTTCATCTTTTAAAACCTGCAGAGCGTGGATGGTGGCATACAATTCCATACGATTGTTTGTTGTGTCATTAACCCCGCCAAAATGCTCCTCAGCTTTTTTTAGGTCCAGGGCATCATCGCGTAATATTACTGCTCCCCAACCGCCAGGACCAGGATTGCCGCTACAGGCACCATCTGTATAAATATGGGTATTATTTGAATGATTCATGAAGGGGACCTTTAAATGATTATATATTTATATTAAAATAACTAAGCTATGGTTTAAATCAACCATAAACCGAATTAAAAAGGTATTCATATGACTGACTCCCCCATTCTTTTTGATGTTGAAGAGGGTAAAGTGTACGCCTGGTGCACTTGTGGTTTCTCTAAAAAGCAGCCCCTGTGTGATGGTTCCCATCGAGGTAAGACAGAGCAAAAATCCCTTAAATGGATTGCACCCAAAACAGGTTGTGTTTATTTCTGTGGGTGCAAAGAAACAAAATCAGCGCCTCTGTGTGATGGATCACACTCAAATATTTAGGAGTAAGAAAACTTTTGATCCCCCTAAAAAAGTCCTTGAAAAAAATTCTTGATTTTATTTTGCCTCAGCGATGCGTTATGTGTCGTTGTGCTCTTGGTAATACAACAAATTTTCAAAACAATTTAGCCGCTTTACCACCACAATTATGTCCTCAATGCTGGAGTGATATTACCTTTTTGACTGCTGCCAGTTGCATAACATGCGCCTTACCTTTTGAAATATCTCCTGCCTTTAAAGCAGATCACTCAATATCGGGTAACTCAAGTGAATTTTTTCAAGATAAATTTCAATGCGCCAAATGCATTCAGTCCCCCCCGCCTTATACCAGCACAACTTCTGCACTTTTATATGACGATAATAGCAAGGACCTTATATTGCGCTTTAAACATGGTGATGCCACTCATTTATCGCCTCTTTTTGCCCATTGGATGCAAAAGGCAGATCAACGTTTATCTGCCCCCAAAATCCCCCAAGCGGATATGATCATTCCCGTTCCCTTGCATTGGATGCGCCTTGTGAAAAGGAATTACAATCAAGCCTCCATGTTGGCCAATGACCTCAGCCATTTAACTGGTATCAAATCCTATCATACCCTCCTTGAGCGCCCCTTGGCAACTCAACCTCAAGGACACTTTTCTTTAAAAGAACGACATAAGAATGTTTTTGGGAAATTTGCTATAAAGTCAAAAAAACAAGAATTTATTAAGGAAAAAGTAATAATTCTGATCGATGATGTTTATACATCAGGAGCTACCATCTCAGCTTGTACAAAAGAACTTTTAAAAGCTGGTGCCAGAGACGTCCATATTTTAACCCTTGCTAGGGTTGCACGTCTTTAAAAAAAAAGATACTGATACTCTTGAAAATGCAATTACTTATCCGTAAAAAAGTAAGAAGGCAAAAACATAGAGGAGATAATCATGAAAAACAAAAGTCAAATTATTGTCTACTCAACCAGCCATTGTCCCTATTGTGTAGCGGCAAAAAAACTGTTGGATCGAGAAGGCTATTCTTATTCTGAAATCGATGTATCAACACCTGAATTGCGTGCGATGCTTGTTAAAAAGGCACAAGGCCGTAAATCAGTGCCGCAAATTTTTCTTGGTGCTCTTCATGTTGGCGGCTTTGATGAGTTGCAAACCCTCTATAAAAAAGGAGAGCTCGAAGCTCTCATGAAAGATGAAAAAGTATCCTGAAAATGATCTGTTTTTTTTTGAAAAAAATCTGCTGCGGCAATTTGGAGGTGTAATATAATAGGTGTTGATTTAGGTTTTAAAGTGATAGGGGTGTGTTTCATATTTAGAAGGAATATCCATTATGGCTTTCTCATATCGCCTTATATTTGAAGCATACAATACGGAAGATTCCACAGCAGTATCTATAAGCCATACCCTATGTGAAGGTATTATTAAAACCTTCTTCCTTACTAGACTTATTTATGGGCTTAAAGAAGCAAATAAAGTTATATCCTGATAAAGCATCAACGAAACTTATTAAGTTCACGGCTTATATTAGAAATAATATCGAGAAAATAGTTGATGGTAACGACCGCAAAGAAAAAGGCCTTCCTTTTACAAGTAATCTTGCAGAGTCAATAGTGAAAAGTCTTATTAATCAACGCTGTAAAGGTCATCAGCATATGAGATGGTCTCGCAAAGACCTCATCACTATTTACAATTAAGAGCAGCTCTGTCCTCAAGGGGTTGGGATAGTAAGTGGGAGACTGCTGTTTTAACAG
>JAJRPZ010000005.1 GCA_024280495.1 Alphaproteobacteria bacterium | reverse complement strand
TTGGCGTCGACCTACTCTTCCGGGCCTTAAGACCAAGTACCATCGGCGCGATGCATTTTCACTATCGAGTTCGAGATGGGATCGGGTGTTTACCACATGCTATAGAGACCAATCCACTCTTTAATATGATTCACAATAAAGGATATATTGTGAAATCAGGAAACGCTTTATATGTACCCACTAGAATCTCTATGTCTAAATCTCTTAAAAAAACTTGCTTATAAAAACACAAGATGTTTAAAAAGATTTTGATTAGAGGAAACTAGAATAAATGAAGTCTTCTTTTGGATGATTTTTTATCATCTGTTTATTAGAAGGATTGCTCGGAGAGTTTTTCTAATGACAAGGTCCCATTTGAAACGAGATGTTCAAAATAAGATTTCTTGCAACCAGAAATTGGTTAGATAAGTCAATGGGGGGATTAGTACACGTTAGCTTCATGTGTTACCACACTTCCACACCGTGCCTATCAACGAGGTAGTCTTCCTCGGCCCTCATAGGGAAAATTAGTTTCAAGGCTGGTTTCCCGCTTAGATGCTTTCAGCGGTTATCCTTTCCGAACTTAGCTACCCAGCTGTGCCGTTGGCACGACAACTGGTACACCAGAGGTTCGTTCATCCCGGTCCTCTCGTACTAGGGACAAATCCTTTCAATTTTCCTACACCCACGGCAGATAGGAGCCGAACTGTCTCACGACGTTCTGAACCCAACTCACGTACCACTTTAAATGGCGAACAGCCATACCCTTGGGACCTGCTTCAGCCCCAGGATGTGATGAGTCGACATCGAGGTGCCAAACCTCCCCGTCGATGTGAACTCTTGGGGGAGATCAGCCTGTTATCCCCGGCGTACCTTTTATCCGTTGAGCGATGGCCCTTCCACGCGGGACCACCGGATCACTATGACCGACTTTCGTCTCTGCTCGACCTGTCAGTCTCGCAGTTAAGCAGGCTTATACCATTGCGCTCTTCAGTTGATTTCCGACCAACCTGAGCCTACCTTTGTGCGCCTCCGTTACTCTTTAGGAGGCGACCGCCCCAGTCAAACTACCCACCATGCAGGGTCCCGGACCCTGATAAAGGGCCTCGGTTAGATGCCAAAGAACACAAGGGTGGTATTTCAAGGATGTCTCCAGAGCAACTGGCGCCGCTCTTTCATAGACTCCCACCTATCCTACACATGTATTCCCTGGCACCACTGCAAAGCTATAGTAAAGGTGCACGGGGTCTTTCCGTCTAACCGTGGGTACTCCGCATCTTCACGGAGAGTTCAATTTCGCTGAGTTGATGTTGGAGACAGCGGGGCAATCGTTACGCCATTCGTGCAGGTCGGAACTTACCCGACAAGGAATTTCGCTACCTTAGGACCGTTATAGTTACGGCCGCCGTTTACTGGGGCTTCAATTCGCTGCTCTCACAGCTCCTCTTAACCTTCCAGCACCGGGCAGGCGTCAGACCCTATACGTCGTCTTGCGACTTCGCAGAGTCCTGTGTTTTTGGTAAACAGTCGTCACCCCCTGGTCTGTGCCACCTCCATCTGGTTGCCCAAAAGGAGGTCCCCTTTCTCCCGAAGTTACAGGGGCATTTTGCCGAGTTCCTTCAACATCATTTTCTCAATCGCCTTGGTATACTCTACCTGTCCACCAGTGTCGGTTTGGGGTACGGTCTTATTTCTAGAGCTATTTCCTGGAACCCCTTCACTGCTAACACCAATCCAATCAGGGTTAACAATATACGGGATTCGTCACTACTAGAAGGTTCAGGAATATTAACCTGATTCCCATCGACTACGCCTTTCGGCCTCGCCTTAGGGGCCGACTCACCCTGCGTGGATCTACCTAGCGCAGGAACCCTTGGACTTTCGGCGGGCATGAATCTCACATGCCTTAAACGCTACTCATGTCAGCATTCGCACTTCCGATACCTCCAGGCGTCCTCACGGATCACCCTTCACAGGCCTACGGAACGCTCCGCTACCATATCTTACGATATCCGCGATTTCGGTGTATCACTTGAGCCCCGGTACATTTTCGGCGCAGGCTAGCTTAACTAGACCAGTGAGCTATTACGCTTTCTTTAAAGGATGGCTGCTTCTAAGCCAACCTCCTGGCTGTCTTGGCCTTCCCACATCCTTTCCCACTTAGTGATAACTTTGGGACCTTAATCGGCGGTCAGGGTTGTTTCCCTCTCGTCCATGGACGTTAGCACCCATGGACTGTCTGCCATACTGTACTCACCGGTATTCGGAGTTTGGTTAGGTTTGGTAAGGATCGCTCCCCCCTAGCCCATCCAGTGCTCTACCCCCGGTGGTAATCATATGACGCACTACCTAAATAGTTTTCGCGGAGAACCAGCTATATCCGAGTTTGATTGGCCTTTCACCCCTAGCCACAAGTCATCCCCGCATTTTGCAACATGCGTGGGTTCGGTCCTCCAGTACGTGTTACCGTACCTTCAACCTGCTCATGGCTAGATCACTCGGTTTCGGGTCTAATGCCCGTAACTATGTCGCCCTATTAAGACTCGCTTTCGCTACGCCTACACCTAACGGCTTAAGCTTGCTACGAACACTAAGTCGCTGACCCATTATACAAAAGGTACGCAGTCACATCATATAGATGCTCCTACTGCTTGTAAGCATTCGGTTTCAGTATCTATTTCACTCCCCTTGTCGGGGTTCTTTTCACCTTTCCCTCACGGTACTTGTTCACTATCGGTCTCCAAGGAGTACTTAGGCTTAGAAGGTGGTCCTCCTATGTTCAAACAGGGTTTCTCGGGCCCCGCCCTACTCAAGGACTTTAAAAATTGCTTCCCATACGGGACTATCACCCGCTATGGTTAAGCTTTCCATCTTATTCTGGTCACAATTTAAAAAGCCACTGGCCTGGTCCGCGTTCGCTCGTCACTACTTGCGGAGTCTCTTTTGATGTCCTTTCCTCCGGGTACTTAGATATTTCAGTTCCCCGGGTTTGCCTCGTAACCCTATGTATTCAGGTTACGATACCACGTACGTGGTGGGTTCCCCCATTCGGATATCTGTGGGTCATAGTGTATTGGCAACTAACCACAGCTTTTCGCAGCCTATCACGTCCTTCATCGCCTCTTGGAACCTAGGCATCCACCAAATGCTCTTCTCGTTCTTATCTAATTCAAACTATGTTTTTGAAATTTATTTTTTAGCTTTTCATCTCTCGCGACCTTCAAGTACTAAAGTACATGTCAGTTACTCGGTCCAAAAAGCTAAATCTAAATCATCAAAACCATATACTTGAATGTATTATTTTACTTAATTGAGAAGTCATTATTTAAAATGACTCATTGAAATGAGTATCTCTCCGGCAATCCTTCAAATAAACAGATGAGCTTTAATTCAAATTGAATCAAAGCCAAATTTTATTCAAAAAATTACTTTCATTTATCAAACAACAAGTGCTGATCATCTATCGGAAAAATCCAATAAACTTATATCAACATCTTTATTATTTAGATGCGTTTCCTATTCACAATATTATAAAACAATCAGATGTTTGAAGATTAAAAACATAACTTAAAACTGGTAAAATGTCGTCCTTGCAATTTAAAAACCAACGTTTCAAACCATATCGACTTCCACTCATTTCCTAAAAAATGGTGGAGGTAAACGGGATCGAACCGATGACCTCCTGCTTGCAAAGCAGGCGCTCTCCCAGCTGAGCTATACCCCCAAACTGATCAATTCTATCGATAAGATAGAGGCCTAAAACGACCTATTCATAAGGCTTCCTTGACGTCCTCTAGTACTTAGGACGACCAAAAATGGTGGGCCTGGGAGGACTTGAACCTCCGACCTCACGCTTATCAAGCGTGCGCTCTAACCAACTGAGCTACAAGCCCAAAAACCTGGACTTCTCAGCTTTAAAAGCTATCCCTTAGCCCGTTATATTTTGAATCCACAAATTGTAGAGACAAAAGACAACAGACTAAAAGTCGGTTTAGGTCTCTATCTTATCTTTTAGAAGGTTTACAAGGTTGGCCCAAGCTTATATCTAGACATTTTAAAATTAATAATCCGAAAATTATTAATCGAAAAACAGTCCTTAGAAAGGAGGTGATCCAGCCGCAGGTTCCCCTACGGCTACCTTGTTACGACTTTACCCCAGTCGCTAACCCCACTGTGGTCGGCTGCCTCCCGAAGGTTGGCTCACCGGCTTAGAGTAGGATCAACTCCCATGGTATGACGGGCGGTGTGTACAAGGCCCGAGAACGTATTCACCGTAGCATGCTGTTCTACGATTACTAGTGATTCCAACTTCATGCACTCGAGTTGCAGAGTGCAATCCGAACTGAGGCGGCTTTTGGAGATTAGCTCAGGGTCGCCCCGTCGCTGCTCACTGTCACCGCCATTGTAGCACGTGTGTAGCCCAACCCATAAGGGCCATGAGGACTTGACGTCATCCCCACCTTCCTCCGGTTTATCACCGGCAGTCTCTCTAGAGTACCCAGCCAAACCTGATGGTAACTAAAGACGAGGGTTGCGCTCGTTGCGGGACTTAACCCAACATCTCACGACACGAGCTGACGACAGCCATGCAGCACCTGTATGATATCCAACCGAATTGAAAGTCGCCATCTCTGGCAACCACGATATCTATGTCAAGGGTTGGTAAGGTTCTGCGCGTTGCTTCGAATTAAACCACATGCTCCACCACTTGTGCGGGCCCCCGTCAATTCCTTTGAGTTTTAATCTTGCGACCGTACTCCCCAGGCGGAGAGCTTAATGCGTTAGCTCCAACACCGAATCCGAAGACCCGACGTTTAGCTCTCATCGTTTAGGGCGTGGACTACCAGGGTATCTAATCCTGTTTGCTCCCCACGCTTTCGTACCTCAGCGTCAGTATCGGACCAGAAAGCCGCCTTCGCCTCTGATGTTCCTTCTAATATCTACGAATTTCACCTCTACACTAGAAATTCCGCTTTCCTCTTCCGATCTCAAGTCTGGCAGTATTAAATGCAGTTCCAAGGTTGAGCCCTGGGCTTTCACATCTAACTGACCAAACCGCCTACGTACCCTTTACGCCCAGTCATTCCGAACAACGCTAGGACCCTCCGTCTTACCGCGGCTGCTGGCACGGAGTTAGCCGGTCCTTCTTATCCTGTTACTGTCATCATCCTCACAGGTGAAAGAGCTTTACAACCCTAAGGCCTTCTTCACTCACGCGGCATGGCTAGATCAGGGTTGCCCCCATTGTCTAAGATTCCCCACTGCTGCCTCCCGTAGGAGTCTGGGCCGTGTCTCAGTCCCAGTGTGGCTGGTCATCCTCTCAGACCAGCTATAGATCGTAGACTTGGTGAGCTCTTACCTCACCAACTATCTAATCCACCGCGGGCTCATCTTATAGCAATAAATCTTTCCCCCGAAGGGCGTATGCGGTATTAGCTCCCGTTTCCAGAAGTTATCCCCCACTATAAGGTAGATTCCCACGTGTTACGCACCCGTCCGCCACTAGATAGCGTCCCGAAGGACGCATCTCGTTCGACTTGCATGTGTTAGGCCTGCCGCCAGCGTTCGTTCTGAGCCAGGATCAAACTCTCATGTTTAATCCTCGCTTTTAAATTGTTCAAAAGCAAGTATACTCTCTTGAATTAACAAAGCTTGCAACATATCATCACTCAAATAAATTCAAGCAATAAACATATTACGTGTACTTAATTCTATCTTTATCCGATTCCGAAAAATCAAACAAAGAAAAACTAAAGTCATCAGTTTACTATGTTAACCAAGACGTTTAACGACCTCTACACCAATCCGAAAATCAATGTAAAAGTCAGCGCCTGGGCCAACCTTGTAAACCTTCTATATATACAATCTCATAAATCAACCGAATCTTGATACGTCAGAGCAAAAACATCTAAGCTTTAAAACCCTAGGAAACTCTCGTTACCCGCCTCAATCTCGTAACCAATAACTACCAAAACCAACATTCCTTGTCAACACCTTTTCTTAAAAAATAAATAGTTGTTTTTTAAGAAAAAAACCCGCTTAAAATCAATTTAACGAACCCTTGTTGCCGATGTTTTTTTGTCTCAGCCACTTGGTATCCCCTTTCTAATACATCCCTTAAAATAACACAAGGGGTTAAAATCGTTTTTCTGTTTTTTTAAATAACAATTTCTTTTCCAGGTAATTATAAACCCGATAATTAGCCATCACCCGCTTAACATAATCCCGTGTTTCATAAAAAGGAATGAGTTCAATCCACACAATCCGATCAATAACGCCTTTCCTAAAATCTCCATAACGTTTAATCCATTTTTGAGCATTAAGGGGACCTGCATTATATCCAGCTAACATCAACTCTTTTGATCCCCTGAATTGATCCAGTTTATTTTTTATATAATGCGCGCCAAGACGCACATTTAACTCTGGATCCTCGAGTAAAAGATTTTCGATGTTTTTATTGCAAACATCAATCCCTAAATCCTTTGCGATTTTAAGAGCCGTGCCTTCCATCAACTGCATAAGCCCTCTGGCCCCAGCAGGACTGATAGCTAGTTCATTAAGACCACTTTCCTTTCGAATGACGGCACTCAAAAAAGCAGGATCCTCATAGAGAAAAACTTCAGGACGCCCCCCATAGGTCAAAGGATGCTTATAACTCACCCCCCATAACCGAGCCATATCATAAGTATACCCTGGGAAAAAATCATGGGAAAACAACACTAGAGCATTCAAAAAGGCGTGAGTATTTTTTTGACTCGAACGCTTGTAAAATATTTTATATAAAAAAGGCGGCACTAAATCCATTCTATTTAGAGACCAAAGCAACAGGGCATAGGAGGCTTCTGGTAATGCATACACAGTCTCTTGTGCCACTTGATCTCTTTTGATGTCCATCATTTTTGTTTCGTAGGAACGCCCTAACTCATCCACAGCTAATTGTCCATAATATGTTTGACGATGGTGGGTTGCTTTTTCTAGCGCGTTTACTCTTTGCTTTTTCGCACCCAAAACGCCCTGAGCCCTTGCCAACCAATAATACCCCTGAGACAAAGTCCCTGGTTGAGATGAGTTATCTGCAATAAATTGAAATAAAGAAAGGGCATCTCCAGGACGTTTTAAAAATTCCAGTAATAAAAGACCTTTTAAAAAATTAATTTCAATCAAATAAATTTTACGTTCAAAGGATAAAACTTCCAAAATATCAAAGGCAACCTGATATTCTTTCCTGGTAATGGCATCACGTGCAGAAATATGAATAAGACGTGGGATTTTACGTCTATTTTTTTGAAATATTTTTTGGTTCCTTCTTAAGAGTGGTAAAACATCTGGAGAACTTTGATTAACCAAAAATTTAAAATGTGACAGAACCAGGCGTTCATAGTTTTGATGCTTTTTAGAAAGAAAACTCACCTGCTTTAAAGCATTTTTATCTTTCAGAGAAAAAGCCAACAGAGTTTTTAAGAGCCTTTTTTTATCTTGAGGAAGTTTGTTCTCATATTCTTTTAAAAAACGTTCCGCTGTCTTAGGATAAGCCTCAATGAGATAAGAGGCGCGTTTGAAAAAAGCGACTTTTTCGCCTTTTTCTTTAAACAGATCTATGAGTTTTTTCTCAAATTCACTGGACAGATTCTTTAAAGCCCAAGCAGTGCGTAATTTTTTCAATTCTTCTGGAGAAATGGGGGGGCGCTTGGATCCAAAATAATAAAGGTACATGACCTTTTGATTAAGGGGACTTTTATTTTCGAACCATTTTTTCAAATCAATCCAAGGGGTATCTACTGATATATTTTTTTCTGCTGCAACGTACAAATCTCGTTTATTAGGAAAGTTAGGATTCTTATCTATAAAGTTTTGATAATCTTTGAGAGTTAAAAGATTATCAACGGTAGATTGATTTTTTAAAAGTTGCTGCCAACGGGCCAAAATCTTAAGCTTGGGGCAAGCTTTTGTTGTCGCTTCTTTATGGGATAAAACATAATCCCCCACCCTAAAAGCAGCGGTAGCCTTTGGACACTTTATAACTTCGGGGTTTTCCGCGCGCGCGCCCAATGCTATAAACAATAAAGATAGATAAATAAAACACAATTTTTTAAACATAACACTATGGTAATCATAAAAACCAACCCTGTCATGTAGAATAAGGATAATAAAATGTTCAAAGGTGCCTACACTGCCCTCGTAACTCCCTTTAAGGATAATACCGTAGATCACGGGGCCCTAGCCCTTTTGGTCGAACGTCAAATAACTGAAGGTATTGATGGAATCGTTGCCTGTGGAAGTACGGGAGAAGCTTTCTTCCTAACCCCTCAAGAACAATTGTCCGTTTTGAAAACGGTGAAAGAAACCAACAAAGGCCGCGTTCCCTTGATTGCGGGCACAAGCGCCCTCAAGACATCTGATACCCTCGAGCTTATTAAAAATGCAGAATTCGTTGGCGTTGATGGATTAATGGTCGTCACACCTCCCTATGTAAAGCCCACCCAGGATGCTCTTTATCAATATTTCAAAACCCTTCATGACGCCTCTTCCACACCTATTATTCTATATGACAATCCAGGCCGTAGCGCCCTTTCATTAAGTAATGACGTGATCATAGAGCTTGCAAAGCTTCCACGCATTCAATGCTTAAAAGATGCAACGGGTGAATTGTCAAGGCCAGCAACTCTTTTAGAAAATCTTCCCGCAGATTTTACTCTTTTATCTGGTGAAGATGCAACGGCCCCTGCTTATTTTGCCCAAGGAGGTCACGGTGTTGTATCCGTAACGTCCAACATCACGCCTAATCTTGTGGCTTCTCAGTGGGTAGCCTGGAAAAATCGTGATCTTGAGCGATTGGCACAAATAAGAACTCTGTTGAATCCTTTACACCGCGCTATGTTCGTTGAATCAAGCCCTGCTCCTGCAAAATTTGCCTTAGCCTATTTTGACCTCTGTCACCCCCATGTGAGAGAGCCTCTCACCCCCACAACAAAAGCAGCGCAAAAGGAGATCCTTAAAGCCCTAACCCACGCAGGTTTAACAACCATAATAAACACCGAGAAAGAAACACATCATGGCTAAAAAAGCGAAGGAAAAAGAAACAAAGCCCGTGGCGGAAAACCGCAGAGCACGTTATGACTATCATATAGAAGAAACCCTCGAAGCAGGCATTATGCTTTTGGGATCCGAAGTTAAATCCATTCGTATGCAGGGGGGCTGTAGCATTGCAGAATCCCATGCTGGACAAAAGGACGGTACGATATTTCTTTTTAATGCCAATATTCCTGAATACAAGATGTCCAATCAGTTTAACCATGAACCAAAACGCCCAAGACAACTTCTTTTGAAAAACCGTGAAATCACAAAACTCAGTGCCAAAATCAAACGCCAAGGTCTCACCCTTGTCCCCCTAAAGATGTATTTCAACGATAGAGGCCTCTTAAAAGTTCTTCTGGGGCTCGCCAAAGGCAAGAATAAAGTCGACAAACGGGAAACTGAAAAAAAACGTGATTGGTCCCGCCAAAAAGAACGTATGCTCAAAGGATAAAAAGGAAGCAATTGCCCCCAAACTTTATCCCTGCTAAAATAAAGAAAAATCAAGCAGGTAGTGAGGCAGTAATGAATCCAGAAAAATTAACTGAAAAAGCACGGGAAGCCTTACAAACAGCACAGACACTTGCCCTTGCAAAGGGTCATCAGCGGCTAAGTCCTCTTCACCTCTTAATCACTCTTTTGGATGATGCAACGGGCACCATTCATCAACTTTTAGGCACGCTGGAAACGCCCATAAATATGGTGCGCGCCAGCACAACAGAGGCTCTTAATAAAACACCATCGGTTTCTGGTGGAGGGGCAGGTCAATTACATTTATCCCCCGAAATCGCCCGTGTTTTTAAAGCCGCAGAAGAGAGTGCTAAAAAGAATAATGATGACTTCATTCCCTTAGAGCGCCTTTTCGAAGGACTTTTTCATTCTCAAGACCCTGCCATTGACCAAATTTTTATGCCCTATAAATTGACTGCTCAAAAAGTTTCAAAGGCCATTTCAGATATGCGTCGGGGCAAAACCGCAAGCTCTTCCAATGCTGAAGAAACTTATGAATCCCTCAAAAAATACTGCATTGACGTCACGAAACAAGCAAGGGACGGAAAATTAGATCCAGTCATTGGCCGCGATGAGGAAATCAGGCGCACCATTCAAGTCCTATCAAGGCGTACAAAAAACAATCCTGTCCTCATTGGAGAACCTGGAGTTGGAAAAACAGCCCTTGTTGAGGGTCTCGCCCAACGTATTGTTCACCAAGATGTTCCTGATTCATTAAAGTCAGCTCAGCTCCTTTCCCTTGATCTCGGAGCGCTCATTGCTGGCGCGAAATTTCGTGGAGAATTTGAAGAACGCCTCAAGGCTGTTTTGAAAGAAATAGCCACCACGCCCCATAATATTATCCTCTTTATTGATGAACTTCATACTTTGGTGGGGGCTGGTAAAGGGGATGGCGCCATGGATGCATCCAATATGTTAAAGCCCGCATTGGCTCGAGGGGAGCTCCACTGTGTTGGGGCAACCACCCTGGATGAATATCGAAAATATATTGAAAAAGACGCCGCTCTGGCCAGGCGTTTTCAATCTGTTTACGTGGCAGAACCCACTCTCTCCGATACCATTTCCATCCTGCGTGGTCTGAAAGAAAAATATGAACTTCACCATGGCATTCGCATTACAGACAGCGCCATTGTCTCTGCTGCAACCTTATCCAATCGCTATATCACAGATCGATTTTTGCCTGATCAAGCCATTGATTTAATTGATGAAGCAGCCAGCCGTTTACGCATGGAGGCTGATTCTAAACCCGAAGAAATTGATGAATTGGATCGCAAGATCATTCAACTTAAAATCGAGCGTGAAGCCCTTAAAAAAGAATCCGATACTGGTTCTAAAAAACGCCTTGTAGACCTCATCAAAGAACTGGAAGGCCTAGAGAGTCAATCGGCAGAACTTACCCAAATTTGGCAAAGCGAAAAAGATAAAATGTCCTCTTCGCAAAAACTAAAAGAAGAACTGGACAGAGCCCGTTCCGACCTTGATCTTTGTCAACGGGAAGGAAATCTCGCCCGCGCCGGTGAACTGGCCTACGGTACAATTCCTGACCTGGAAAAAAAACTTAAAGCCGCCGAGGAAAAGTCTCAATCACAAGGAGATTCAGACACGGGGAAAACTCTTTTGCGCGAAGAAGTCAGAGAAGATGACATTGCTGGTATTGTCTCGAGGTGGACAGGGGTTCCCGTTGATAAAATGATGGAAGGCGAACGTGATAAACTTCTCCACATGGAAAATAATATTCACCAACGTGTGGTGGGGCAAGATCAAGCGGTCAAAGCTATCAGCCAAGCCGTTCGGCGATCCCGTGCGGGCCTTCAAGACCCTAATCGCCCCCTTGGTTCCTTTTTGTTTTTAGGCCCAACGGGTGTTGGAAAAACAGAATTATCAAAGGCTTTGGCAGAATTTCTCTTTGACGACGACACTGCCCTTTTACGTGTGGATATGTCTGAGTATATGGAAAAACATGCCGTCGCACGCCTTATTGGTGCCCCTCCAGGATACGTAGGATATGAAGAAGGCGGCGTTATTACAGAAGCCGTAAGGCGTCGCCCCTATCAAGTAATTTTATTTGATGAAGTTGAAAAAGCACATCCCGATGTGTTTAATATTCTTTTGCAGGTTTTGGACGATGGCAGGCTTACCGATGGTCAAGGTCGCACGGTTCATTTTAATAATACACTTATTATTCTCACGTCAAACTTAGGGAGTCAAATTTTAACCTCCCTTGCCCCCGAAGAAAGTGTTGAAACGGTCAGAGATCAAGTGATGGAAACAGTCAAATCCACTTTTAGGCCAGAATTTTTGAATCGTTTGGACGAAATTCTCCTCTTTGAACGTTTGGCACCAAAACACATGACTGGCATTGTGGATATTCAACTCATGAACCTCAAGGATATGCTGGCCGCAAAAGGGATATCTTTTGACATTGATGAAGCTGCTAAAAAATTATTGGGCCATAAAGGGTATGACCCAGCTTACGGTGCAAGGCCCTTAAAACGTGTCATTCAACAAGAGCTCCAAAATGTTTTGGCAACGAAAATATTAGCGGGCGACCTTACGTCCAAAGCAATCATTTCCGTTGCAAGAAATGATGAAATACAAATAAATGTTACTTGATTTAAAAAAAGACGTCTGTAATATTTTTGGAATGACTATAAATCTCTGAAAACAGCTATTCGAAGAACTTTTCAGATATATGTTTCATGCAACAGAACCCAATTTTATTAACTCTTTTTTAAACACTAGAAAATATACTGAAAAAAAATAAAAGGATATAATTATAATATGATTATAGTTAAAAAAATTTTTGCATTCTGTTCGGTCATCATTTTTTATAATTCTGCATCATCTGTAGCAGTTAAAGAAATTGTTCATATAGGCAATATAACCTCTAAGCTCACTCAAAGTACTAGTTGTTCAAAGGAAAAATGGGGTGGAAAACTTATAAACTCTTGTCAATGTTGCATAACGAAGCATAGTTTACAGAAAAAAAAATCATCTTTAATAATTAAAGATTGTAAGAAAAAAAAATACTGTACTGAAAAAAATCTAAAAGAAATTTCTAAAAACTTACAAGTAGGAAATGATGACTCTAAACTCGTAAGGGCAGTACAAAAAGCAAATCTTGTCGCAACACGTATTTCTGCACCAGATGGCATAAAAGGACTTGCTAGTAAAAAAACATTCTTAAATTTATTAAAAAAATTAAAAAAAGAGGGTTTGTATAAAGGCCCAACTTCACTTGGTAAATGTAGAAAAGTGATTCAAGCAAAAGGTGGTTCATTTTCAACGGTTATCCTTATTCTTTTAGAGGATAAAGACTGTACAAAAGAATCATTAGACCCTGAATGGGAAGCGAAAATTGTTTTAAAAGGTTTGAAATCACCAGATCTTGAATTAGAAAATTTAAAAATCCTCAAAAGCAGTAATATAATTGAGAAAACAGGGGGGGACGTACCAAAAATATCTCTTTATGAATCAGTTTTTTCTTATAGTGTTTCTGGAAAACGATACTATTATATCCTCCTAGAAGCTGCTACTGGGAAAGCATTTATGGATATTGTTAAAGATGGTGTAGCAGAGCTCGGGAATATTGATAGAAAAAAATATAAAGAAATGAAAGAAAGTTCTATTAGTAAGGCTTATGGTATTCTTGGTACAAAGTTAGCTAATCTTCATAGAAGAAACATGAAAAAGTCAACCAAAAAAGATAAAGGGGGAATTTTAAGAAAAACCATTATTCATGGAGATCTTCACTATGAAAATGTTTTTGTTGATGGTGACGTTATTTCATTGATCGATCCTGAATCCATGAGAAAAAGCGCCACAGGAAAACTGGCAGATCCAGGTCATGATATTGCAAAAATGATTCTCTTTCCAGTGGCCGTCCCCAAAAAAAGTTTGAATATAAAAGGAATGGGGAAAAAGGGCATTTCTAAAAGGATTTTTATTTACGCAACAGCAAAACCTTTTTTGAAGGCTTATATTAAAGTTTTTACTGATGCGGGTGCAGATAAGGCCAAATTAAAAAAAGAACTGTCTCGTATTCTTGTAGAAAAAAATGCTATTCAGATGTTGATTAAATATAGAAAAGGAAAACCACATATTTATAATCCTTTTGTTCTACCAAGGGTCCAGAAATATTTAAAATCCATTATAGCTGACCTTTAGTCACTCATCTAAAGCTATAAAAGCCTCCCGAACGCTTTTGTTCGAGAGGCTTTTATACTCGTTTCAAAAAATTCCAGCCTAGGATTGAGAGACCAAGGTCTATAACTTATAGGCCTGGGAGTAATGAACAAGGTCCTGAATGTTTTTGAAATAATTATAACAGGGAGTCCATAGACAAAGAAAGAAATTGATATATGTCCCGTTTAAAAGGCACGGATATAAGGGGTAACTCCGACGGCAAGATCCACTTCCACTCAGAAAATTCTGGATGGTCCGTTTCAAGAATCACATCTTGGTCTTTTCCAAGAAAACGCAGCACTACCCACTTTTGACATTGCCCCTGAAATTTGCCATCCCATATTTTCTTTTGCAAATCAGTGGGAAAATCATAAACAAACCAAGATTTTTCATCTTGTGGAAAAATTTTTTCAACACGAACATGAGTAATAGACGTTTCTTCTTTAAGCTCACGGAGAGCTGCCTGAGTAATAGACTCCCCGTCATCAATGCCCCCTTGTGGCATTTGCCAGGAAGGAACAAGAGCATCGATGCGCTGAGCCACAAACACTTTACCTTCGGTATTCAACAGTATAATACCAACATTGGGGCGATAAAGATTTTTATCAAACTCTGATTCCATTTGGATAGTCTTAATCTGCCCCATGGCTTTTTTCCTTCTTTGATGGTTTAGTATCGCCATAGAGTTCTTCTTCATAATGAACACATTTTTGTTCCATGATTTGCACTGAAAGGGGGACGAGAATAACGGATTTTGGCAATTCTGTTTCCATCCATTTTTTAATGACGCGCAAGGAAACTGCATCGGCTTGAACCGTTAAAACAACGGCGTTTTTCTTCTTTCCTAAAACATAACCTATGGTTTTAAGAATTGCCTTAATATTTTTGACGCTTTGCCCTCGCAAAATATCAAATTCCCCCTTTAAATAAGGAAGGTTATTGGGTTTCCATTTCGAGGTTTCGGAACGCATAAAACGAGGCTCAAAATAAGCAAGACCTCGTTCATCAATTTCCTTAAGAATAGGTATAAAATCACCTTTCACCCGTCCAAAACGACTCCCCATATAGGGCATTACGCCCATATATCCCGTGAGACTTGACAGTATTTGATGGAGATTAATTTGATTTGACATTGCTCTCTGATTGGTCAAAAGAGTGTGAGGCCCTGGATCAGAAAGGGGATAGTCCATAGGCTCCATAGGAATCATGAGCAGGGTTTCATAGTCTTTTTGACGAAGAGAATCATGTTGATTTTGAATGAGCTCTCCCAAAGGTAAAAAGGCACAAGAAATTGTTTTAGGAAAATCTTCCAATATTTGGTCCACAAGAGACGCCTCCAGACCTAATTCTGAAATAACGATGGTCAAATACGTACTGTCATGTGTCGGCATAATATTGGATTGGTAAACATCAAATGGGCGCAATCCATTTTGCGCTTTTCGTGGCAATAAAAGACCTGTTTTAGTTTTTTCTAAACAGGCTTCATAGCGTGTAGATGTATTTTTTATAGAGAGTTGTTTTTTTTGTTTATCAGCTTCGGGAGAAAATTCAAGGGCATCATCTATAGTTTTCTTTTTCAATTCATTTATGAGGGGTATTTCTTCTTTTTCAGGGACATCCTCTGATTCGTTACTAGGCTCTGCCACAGAAGTTTCAGAAATAAGAAGCGGGGTTATTTCCATTTTTAGCTTAGGCTCAGAGGGAACTTCAAGGGGCACATTCCATCTTTTTTCAGTCAAAATAGGAATATCCACCGCAGCCATGGAATCGGTATATTCACTCTCATTTTCAAGATAAAAAAAGAAAAAAAGACCTGCGCTCACAAGGGTTAAAACAATAGCAACCACCCAAGATAAAGGGACTCGTGTCAATGTCATTGGGGCCATTTTTGATTCACTTTTTCCCACTCTAATTCTTTGAAAAACCAAGGCTCATAGCCCGTAAAACATTCAAGGCCTGTTTTAGCTGATAATCAGGAATATCTTCAAACTGTTTGAGAGTTTTCGGTTTAGTGCTTTTCTCTCGACTTTCAGAAGCAAGTTTTTTGACTTTAGCCTTTTGCTCTTTTGAAATGGCATCCTTTAAATAAGCTTCCCGCAAACGATCGTCTGAACTGATGGTTTGAAGGTCCAATTGTTGCTCAATTTTAATATCAGGTATAATACCTTCTTTTTGAATAGAGCGCCCCAAAGGCGTGTAATACAAAGCAATGGTCAAGCGAAGCCCACCCAAGTCATCAAGAGGACTGATGCGCTGTACGGACCCTTTTCCAAAGCTTTTTGTCCCCACGATAATCGCCCGTTTATAATCTTGCAAAGCGCCTGCCACAATTTCAGAAGCCGAAGCAGATCCACTATTTACCAACACCACAAGGGGCAACCCCCGCGTCATATCCGATGAATTTGACTCAAAAGAAGCAAACTGTTCTTTGCCCTTTCCCTTAATGGTAACTATGGTTTTGCCGCGCTGAAGAAAAAGACTTGAAATGGAAACAGCTTGATCTAAAAGGCCGCCAGGATTGCTGCGTAAATCAAGAACAAAACCCAAAATATTTTTGCCTATTTCCTTTTTAAGGGCACGAATTGCTTTTATGGTTTCCGTTGTTGTTACATCATTAAAAGTTGAAATACGCACATAGCCAACATTGCCTTCACGGCGAAATTTTACGGGGGCGACCTTGATAAATTCACGGGTCATGGTCACCTCAAATGGCGATTGTTTTTCCCGAAATATGGTCACAGTCACCTTTGTGTTCGGGTCACCGCGCAGACCTTTTAAAGCATCGAGATCACTCATGGTTGAAATGGGTTTGCCTGCAATGGCGACGATCAAGTCCCCTGGCAACAACCCTGCCTTAAAGGCTGGGGTGTCCTCGATTGGTGAAATCACCCGGATACCATCTTTTTCAATGATAATTTCAATGCCAAGACCACCGAATTTTCCCGCCACATAATTTTTCATATTATTGTATTTTTTAGCATTCAAAAATGATGAATGGGGATCAAGGGAAGCCACCATTCCCGAAAGAGCGCCTTCCAGTAATTCTCGATTAGTAATATCTTCCACATAATCAGTTGTAAGCTTTTCAGTGATTTTTTCAAAAAAAGAAAACAGTTCTTTTTTAGAGAAATCCTGTTGTTTTTTTTCCAGCACAGCAGCTGAAAAAGAAGAGCTGTTCACCAGCGCCATAAGACATAAAGTCAAAAAAGTGTTTTTAAAAACCATCGTAATTTTTTCCTGCCATAGATATTATATAGCTTACGTGATCAAAAGCGTATGTCCAGTCATTTCGGTGGGCTTATCCAAATCCATAAGGTCCAAAATCGTGGGAGCAATATCATAAAGAGCGCCTTCTTTTTTGAGGATCTTCTGAGAAAGGTTTTCTGAAAAATCACACAGTAATAAAGGAACGGAATTCAAGGAATGCGCCGTTAAAACATCACCAGTTTCAGGGTCTAACATACAATCTGCATTTCCATGATCAGCGGTCACCATCAAAACACCTTGTGTTTTTTTAAGGGTATTGTGAATATCAAAAAGACACCCGTCCAAAGCCTCAATGGCCTTCACCGTTGCCTTAAAGTGCCCCGTATGTCCAACCATATCAGCATTGGCATAATTAACAACAATGAGATCATAGCTTCTAGAGTCAATGGCAGTGCATAATTTCTTAGTAATTTCTAGGGCTGACATTTCTGGTTTTAGGTCATAGGTTGCAACTTTGGGAGACTCTTCCAAGTGCCGATCTTCATCTAAAAAAGGTTTTTCTACGCCCCCATTAAAAAAATAAGTTACATGGGCATATTTTTCTGTTTCCGCAATACGTAACTGTTTTAAATTTGCCTTAGAAATAACGTCCCCCAGTGTCTTCTTCAAGGCCACCTTTGGAAAAACGACTTCATAAGACCTATCCAATTCAGCACTATAACTCACAAGGCCAAGATGCTTTGAAGATAATAACAAGGGGTCCTTTGCAAACTGGCTCAGAATTTGTCGCATACGGTCTGCTCTGAAATTAAAAGAGAATATTACATCTCCTTTTTCGAATCCTTCATAAGAATCAAGAACAGCTGGTTTGATAAACTCATCGCCAATACCCTGTGCATGAGCCTCCTTGATATAAGAAAAAGCATTCTGAAATAAAGGGGCCTTTGCATGCAAAATAGCCTCTTTGGCGATTTCGATGCGATCCCAACGTTGATCACGGTCCATGGCGTAATAACGCCCCCCGAGGGTAGCAATTTTCAGATGCTTCATATCAAGGGTTTTATTTTTGAAATATTGGAGTTCTTCATGGGCGACCATGGGTAAAGTATCCCGACCATCCAGAAAAGAATGGATATACGTTTGAATACCAGCCTGATCAAGATAACCCACGAGAGAAAGCAAATGGTCCGTATGAGAATGCACGCCCCCCCGAGAAAGCAATCCCAAAAGATGGCATGCTTTTTTTGTTTTTTGAAGGTTTTTTACCATAGACTGAAAAGCTGGATTATGAATAAAGTCTGGATCAGAGAGTTTCTTTGAAAGACGTGGCAAATCTTGAAGCACTACACGTCCTGATCCTATGGTCATATGACCAACTTCTGAATTTCCCATTTGACCCACTGGCAACCCAACGGATTCACCAGATGCATGCAAGAGAGCAAGAGAGTTTTGAGATTTTAAAGCGTCCCAACAGGGAGTTTGAGCCTGAAAAATAGCATTACCAGAATCAGAGGATCCCTCCCCCCAACCATCTAATATACAAAGGACATATGTCTTTTTTTTCATTTTTTCCTTACTTTTTCTTAAAATAACGTTAAAGTTTTAATGACAACAAGGGATTCATTGATGCCTATTTATCAAAATACTAAAAAAATACCTAACCCCAAAAGAAATATTATTTTACCCTTTTTTATTATGATCGTCACCAGTAACTTATTTATCAGCGAACTTTTGGCTTCAAGCTTATCAGAAGAAAATGAACCCTCAGTAATTATTGAATTTATTCACAAATCAGGTTCTTTTTTTAGAGGTATTCAAAATTTTGAAATTAATTTACATAATTCAGATGAAGACATCATTCAAACATTAGATTTTCTTCCCACAAGGCGAAGTATAACCCCTCGTATATATATGCGAAATCAGATATCTAGAACACTTCCACCTGCAAGAATTATTTCCTTGTCAACGTGGGAGGATACAATGAATTTATCTATTTCAATCATTCAATCAGGCATCCCATGGAATCGACCAGATGAAAAAACATATTGGCACCAAGTTAAAAATCTTGTTTTTTATATAAATGAATCAGTGACTTCCCCCGACAGGGTAGTTATTTCATTGAATTTGGAAAATGATCCAAGGAAAGAAGAAGATATTCAAACAATAAATAATATTTGTAACCTTACAAAAAAAGAAAAGAAAAAAAGGAAAAAATTTAAATTTATAGGAAAAAGAAAAAAATCAAGCAAAAGAAAACTAGACATTAAAATCAAAGAAAACGATTTAAGCACCACAATTCTCGAAGCCCTTTCAACAAGGGAAGTATCATAATAAAAAAGGCATGGATTCCTCCATGCCTCCGCAATTTAAAACTCTTATAGTTAAATTATACTTATTAAGCGTGAGCATTACGAGTCGGTGCTTTACGAGGTTTTGCTTTAAAAGGACGATCACCGCCCCTAGAAGCATTCCTATCATCGCCAAATTTAGGCTTATCACTGCCAAATCTTGGTTTTGAACCACCACCGAATTTTGATCCACCTGATTTAGCCCCTCCGAATTTAGGTTTAAACCCTCCTTCAGAACGTCCACCACGGCTATCCCCACGACGGTCATCACGTTTGGGACCACGATCTTTGGAGAAATAATCATCATTACCAGAAGATGCCTTTCGGTCACGCCAGTTAGACCCCCCCTCAGCACGCTTAGCAAACGGTTTTTTATCAGAACCAAAACCACGATCATTACCACGAGGCGTGGAGCGATCAAAAGATTTCCGTTTATCAAAAGATCCGCCGTCTCTGCGATCTGACGAACGATCAGAAAAAGGACGTCCCTCAGAGCGTCGAGAATCATCACGTTTGAAATCACGGCGATCACCACCTCTTTCATGGCGTTTGAATCCACCATCACGATCATCACGTTTGAAGTCACGGCGATCACCGCCTCTTTCTTGGCGTTTAAAATCATCACGTTTGAATCCACCATCACGATCATCACGTTTGAAATCACGACGATTATCATCAAAACGTTTTTTCTCAAAAGAACGTCCTTCAGAACGCCCTTCAGAACGTTTTTCAAAACTGCGCCCTTCCGAGCGATCATCGGAGCGTCCTCTGAATCCACCAGAACGGAAACCTCCTCCAGAACGACCACCTCTATCGCCACCACGGTCAGCACCACGATCAAAGGAACGTCCGCCACCAAAACCACCAGAGCGACCACCACCAGAACGACTGCCACCACGGCCACCACGACCTCCTTGGAAGGAACGGCCACCGTCATCTTTTGGTGCATTTGGATCCATAATGCGTTCAATGGCACGCCATTTAGAACGGTCTGAACGACCGATAAAACTCACGGCACAACCCGTTTCACCAGCACGACCCGTACGGCCGATACGGTGTACATAATCTTCGGGACATTGCGGTAAGTCATAGTTAATCACATGACGAATATGGGGGACGTCAATACCGCGCGCTGCAACATCCGTTGCAACCATAATACGAAAGCGTTCTTTACGAAAACCATTCAAAATGCTGTCACGTTTACTTTGACGAAGGTCACCATGAATAGCGGCTGATTTATGTTTTTCATCATTCAACTGACGGGCCAAACGATCGGCGCCACGTTTTGTCTTGACGAAAATAATAACGGATCCCGTACGTTCATCCAATTCTTTTACGAGAGTTGAATATTTTTCGTGATCTTGAACATTGATAGTTTCTTGGGTAATGCCTTCACCAGGAGTGGATTGAGCCCCAACACTTACACGTTCTGGATTAACCAAATAACGGCTAGCAAGCTTTTCAATGCGTGGGGGCAATGTTGCTGAGAACATCAATGTTTGACGATCCGTTGGCATGCAATCAATAATGGTCTCAATTTGAACGTCAAAACCCATATCCAGCATCAAATCTGTTTCATCTAAAACAAGAGAGGCCGTTGCGGATAAATCCAAAGATCCACGGTTCAAGTGATCGTTAATACGACCTGGTGTTCCAACAACCACACGGGGATTACGAGAAAGCTGACGGAATTGACGGTCAATGGACTCGCCACCAATCAACAAAGCCGTTTTAACGGATTTATCAACGGCTAAAAGATCCATGAATACTTTCATGACTTGAACGGCTAACTCACGGGTCGGCGTTAAAACGATCAAAGATTCATTCTTGTTTTCTAGAATTTTTCCAGCCAACGGAATACCAAAAGCGCCCGTTTTACCAGTACCCGTTTGAGCCGTTCCAATAACGTCTTTCCCCGCAAGGGACAAAGGAATGGTTTGGGCTTGAATCGGAGTTGGTGTCGTAAATTTCATTGCTTTCAAAGAGGCCATAATCTTTGAAGGCAGATTGAGTTCGTCAAAAGTTTCCATGAACTTTTTTATCCTTTATATACATAGCCCAAAAGAAAAGAAGATCACGTCCCAGAAGAATTCTAGGGTGACTATTTTTCACGAGCCAATTACTTTTATTAGGGAGTTTAATATCCAAAATCGTTCTACGACTTAAAAGCCTTAATAACAACAATTCAGATATATAATGAAGGCAATACAATTGCCAAGAGCATTCTCCATAACCTCATTTTAAAAAAAGAAGCTGGAATAATGCCTGATCCTTGAAGACTTTAAAATCTGATCAAAGGTGGACTAAGAGAGCCTCTCTAAGGAATTCATTTAGAATCCATAAAAAGACTTATATCCTAACCAGGACCACGCAGTCAAGTTTTTTCTCGACAAATCATATTTTTACCTCTCTTTTTTCAAGATCATGATATGATATTTTCAATAGATTTAGTTTAGAGTTTTTTCTATGGTTGCCTTCGTGAAACCCTTTTATGATCCCCATACCGCCACAATGACCTATGTGGTTTCTTGTCCCGAAACAAAAAAATGTGCCATCATTGATTCCGTTATAGATTATGATCCTGCGGCTGGGCGCACAAGCACCGTAACGGCCGATAACGTCATTGCCTTCATTAATGAAAACAATATTAAGACAGAATGGATTCTTGAAACCCACATTCATGCAGATCATTTAACCGCAGCAACGTATCTACAGAAAAAACTTGGGGGGAAAATAGCCATTGGCGAGCATATTAAATCCGTCATTGATTTCTGGGTCCCTCTATATAATACAGACAAAGACACTCCAAAAAACGCTATACATTTTGATTCTCTATTAAAAGAGGGCGAAACCTTTAATATAGGCAATATTCCCGTTAAAGTCATCCACACGCCAGGACACACACCAGCGTGCCTAACTTACCACATGGAAAATATGGTTTTTGTGGGGGATACTCTATTTATGCCAAGCCTTGGAACTGCCCGTGTTGACTTTCCTGGGGGAAGTGCAAGGCAAATGTACGATTCCATTCATAAACTTTTTAAACTTCCCAATGACACACATGTTTTCGTAGGGCATTGCTACCCCGAACCAGGTGATGTTCCCACATGGGAGACAAGCATTGGCGCCCAGAAAACTGATAATATTTTACTCAACGCCACCACTTCTTTTGAAAATTACAAAGAAAAACGAGAAAAACGGGACAAAACCCTTGGCGCACCTGCTCTCCTTTTACCCTCAATACAAGTCAATATGCGTGCTGGTGAACTTGGAGCCCCTGAAAATAATGGTATCCAATATATGCGTATCCCTTTGAATCAAATTTAATA
>JAJRPZ010000096.1 GCA_024280495.1 Alphaproteobacteria bacterium | reverse complement strand
GTTTTTCGTTGTTGGGCAAGAGCTCTGTGTTGAATACGTTGTTGAGCAAGGGCTCTGTGTTTAGAGCGTTGATTGGAGAAAGTTCTTTTTTGAATACGTTGTTGTTTGGCAAGAAATTTGTTTTGAGTATGCAGAGTTTTTAGATGACGTTTTTGAGATCTAATTTTCCGTTTATGGGCTCTTTTTTGTGCAGAATATTGCGCACGTTCTTTTTCTCTGTCATATTGGCGTTGTTCTAGAAAATCATCATATATGGACCCACTATACGTATGTATATGGATAGGTTTTGTTTTCACCCTATGAATAGATTGTATTATTCGACTATTATGAATTTTGCCTTGGTCGAAATTTTCATACATACAACCAGTAAGTGGTAAAAGGCTTGCGATGGCTAAGATGATTTTTTGTTTCATAGTTATTGTCCCGTATATTTGTTATTCTTTCATTTATATATAGAAATTTATTAAAAAAGTCAATTTTTCTAGAAAGATGCACGTGTGAGGCGGTCATTAATAGCAATGCCAAGGCCTGTTTTTGGAATTGGCATCACCGCAATACTTTTGTGTAAACCTGAATCTAATTGGCGTAAATAAGAAAAAAGATTGGCAGCGGCTTCCCTTAAATTTCCTTTGACACTTAGGTTTAGTTCATTTTCAGTCTTAATGTTGTGGTGTCCAAATGAAAGGAGAATTTCACCTTTTTTAATATCTATCGCATTAAGGCGCACGGGAATGGAGGGGGCGTAATGACGTTTTAGTTGCCCTGGAGATTTAATGGTTTTTGATTTATTTTGGACTTTATTTATATCCTTCCCAAGAATATTCGATATTTTCTCAGAAGTTATTGTTCCTGGACGTAAAATAGAAGGCGTTTTCCCTGATAAATCGAGAATAGTTGATTCTAGTCCTTGAGTGCAAGGGCCACCATCCAGGATAGTTAAATTGGGAAAGGCAGATGAAACATGTTCTGCTTTTGTGGGGCTTATTGATTCTGAAATATTGGCGCTTGGTGCAGCGAGAGGAAAATCTATTGATTTTAATATTTTTTGAGCAAGATTATGATTGGGGGATCTAATGGCTAAGGTCTCAAGACCAGCGGATGCTAAATCTGAAATAGGGCAGTTCTTTTTTTTATTTAGGACAAAAGTAAGGGGACCTGGCCAAAAAACATCTGCCAATTTTTTTGCATCATCGGTGAAAATGACATATTTTTCAGCTTGAGAAATATCTGTCACATGAATGATAAGGGGATTGAAGATGGGGCGTTTTTTAAGCTCGTAAATTCGGGAAACGGCTTCATTACTGAGGGCATTGGCAGCAAGTCCATAAACGGTTTCCGTTGGCATGCCAATGGGTTTATTGGACTTTAAGTCTAAAAAGACGGTATCGAAAGGCATTTTCATAGTTTTTTTATACGGAATAACTGTGTAAAAAGCAATGTTTAAGGAATTTTTTTTGAAACGACTATATTTTCGAAGTCTTTGGTTCTGGAGCTTTACAGGCTTGTTTGAAAGGGTAGGGATCTTGCATGTAATCCACGGGAATAAGGTCATTCAAAACGGCCTTATTTGCGAGAATAAGAAAAAGGCATAACAGTATGAAACTCAGAATAAGAATGATTTTTGTTTTAAGGGAGGCGCGCTTGAATTTTTTTTTGACCATGTCGTTGAATTTCCTTCCTATAGTCTAAAGTCATTTTTATTTTAGCATAACCTCCTCTGAATGATCAATCTAACATTTTTTCCTCTCTGTTATTCACTAAAGATATCGTAAGCTAGAGATATGTTTTGGAATTTAGCTTTTTCCTTTTTTTTCTTTTTCTCTCCTGAGGTTCTTGAAGCTTCAGAAAAATCAGCTGCTTTATTATGCAAAAAATATATTCAGCGCGTGGAAAAAGAAAAAAAAATCCCCTTAGGGCTTTTGGCGGCCATATCTATCATTGAATCTGGGAAAAAAACAAAGAGTAAAAAAAATCTTGTTGCTTGGCCGTGGGCTTTGAATATTGATGGATCTCCCGAATATCATAGGTCCAAAACGAAAGCTCACAAGTCCCTTTTAAAGCATTTACGTTCAGGCGTAACGAATATTGATGTTGGATGTATGCAAATCAACTATCGTCACCATGGTAAAGCCTTTAAGTCACTTTTGTATATGTTAGACCCATGGCGCAATGTTGTTTATGGGGCAGATTTTTTGATTTCTCTTAAAAAACGTCATGGATCTTGGACCAAGGCCGTGGGGCACTATCATTCCTCGACACTTAAGCACCAAGTGCCCTATCGTCGTAAGGTTTATCGTAAATGGCAGAGTGTTCGTAATCAAAAAAAAGAAACTCAATCCTTTAAAAAGAAAAAATTTATGGCTATTCATCAATCCCTAACCATAGTTCCTCGTTCGCCTGAGGTTTTAAGTAAACCTCATTTATCTAGAAAAAATATGCTCTTGTCAGGGTTTGATGCGCTTTTATCATCAAAAAAAAGAGACCTCAAGAATAATTAACTGTTTTTTTGGTTTTTTTTATGGATTTATAAAATTTAAAATAGTTAGTTAATATGACAAGAATATAAAGAAGTATAATCCATTGTTTTTGTTTATAAAGTATTAATAATTATTGTGTTTACTTGTGATTATAAGTATAAAAATAAAGGGAGGGTGTTATGTCATTTTTAAGTTTTGAATCTTTCATTAAGAGAAACATACTATTTTTATTAGGGGGTGTTATTATTTTATATTTCCCAGTTTTTGCTTCGAGCACTTCATATGATGATTATGATGATTTTTTCCATGGGAAATACAATTTTATATCACAAAAGCCCTTAAATGTTAGAATTGACATATATGATAAAAACAGAAATATTCTATTGGTATCGGCCTTTGAAATAACTTCTGACACAAAGGTGGAGGAATTAAAAGAGAGCATCAGAAATGAATTATTATACCGCATAAAAAATAGAAAGCTTTTTAACATCTCGAAAAAAGAAAAAAAACTCATTAAAAAATTTTTAAAAAAAAGAAAATCTATAATTATTATGAAAGATTATTTTTTATTCGCGGATAATCAACATTTATACCAATATGTCTCACATATGAGGAGCCCTTCGTTAAAAGTTTATTTAGTCACATTACGTTAACTCCCACTGGTAAAATAGGTCCTTTATATATATATTTGTCAGAGTACAATAGGGTTCCTAAAGGATACAGAATGTATATAAGATCAATTCACGATATCATTGATAAGTACGATTATTTTGTGGTGGATATTTGGGGGGTTATTCATAACGGTCGTTGCCTTTTTCCCCATGTTAAAGAAACATTACAGGAGATCAAGAATCTTGGAAAGCAGGTTGTTTTTTTAAGTAATGCCCCCAGACGATCCCGTGATGTTGCAAATGATCTCGAATATTTTGGTCTTTCACGGGAAGATTACCACGATATTCACACATCTGGCGAAGATGCCTATGAGCATATTGCTGCGGAAAAAAAAGCCCACTACACCCATCTTTCTTCTAAGTGTTATGCATTAATTACTTCTGCTGGTCATGTTGAGATGATGACGGACTGCGGTCTTGAGCGCGTGGGCGATCTATCTGAAGCATCCTTTATTTTAAATATGCAGCCTGAAAATTCGAAAAATATGACCAGCAAAGACTACGAAACCCTCCTTAATGATGCACTAAAATACGATCTACCTATGATTTGTGTTAATCCCGATATGAGTGTTATTTTAGGGGAAAGTGTTCATCGCTGTGCTGGTACCATAGCCCGATATTATGAAAAAATTGGAGGTACAGTTCATTACCATGGCAAGCCGTTTCAATCTGTTTATGACAGTGTTTTTCAAAAATTTAATGTAGTGGAAGGTGTTATAAATAAAAAACGCGTCCTAGCTATTGGTGATTCCTTAAAAACTGATGTTGCTGGTGCCATTAGTGCTGGCATAAATTCCCTCTTGGTTTTAAGTGGTATCGAGGCGCTTAATACGCGACCTTCAGATATAGTAACCCTTGAAGACTTTTCTCAAACCCTACTAAAAGAGTCTCTTATTAAGCCAACTTATGTATGCTCGGAACTACGTTGAGCATACATATAGTCATTCCCCAAAAGTTCCAGACGTCGTCAATCACTCCCGTACCTATAAATTATAGGTGTTGGTCCCTCGCTCTATGATTTCCACGCCTTTGCATCAACGAGTCTTTCCTTAATTTCCTCTAGTATAAAGATGTTTTCTTTTTTAATTCCTTCTAGTTCGTCTAAATCATGCGTGTTTTCCGCTTCAATGGGGTCAGAAATATCATCTAAATAAGTGTCATTTCCTACTTTGGCTCCATTATCACCGATCATATATTTATAAAAGGCAGATTTAGCAGTTTCGATCTCTCTAATGGTTTTTGCAATGGACGTATGAAGAGCTTTGTGCTCCCGTTGCCATTTTTTTGCCTCTGCTAATTTAGCTTTGATCTCTCTAGAAATGTTTTCATTATTTTTAAGTATGTCGGCTAAAATTTTCAGTTCATGTTCATCGGTGGCATCTTCAACAGTATCAATATCATCCAAATTCGTTGGATTTTCTGAATAGCGCACTGTGTCTGTTATTATATATTGATCAAAAAATTCTCGCGCTTTTTCAATTTTTTTAACAGTGGACGCAATTTTCTTTTTAGCAATATCATGTTTTCGCTGCCATAATTGTGCTTTCTCTAATAATGGGTTTAAAGCACTTAGGCGCTTTTTAAGGGCTGAAATTTGGTCTTCAATTTCAAAAATTTCATCTTCTGCATTGGGAATATCAAAATCAGCATCTTGGTACGGATTTTCGGGAGTTAACTCTTTAAATTCATTGACAATTTTAAGCAATTTCTTAATAGATTCATTAAATAATTCAATGACGATAGAACGTCTTGTTTCCATATGATAAGGGACTGCTTCCCTTAATGTTTCCTGCAATATGGGAATCCTCTCCTCAAGCCTAATGGATAATTTTTCTAATTGATTCCACCTTAATTTCTCATGGCAAATGGTTACTCCCTTATTACAATCAGTTAAATCAAAGAGAACCCAAGAACGGGGGTAATCAATGGGGTTATCCCCATCGGCTTTTTGAAGCATAACAAGGGTCTCAATAATAGTATTGTGGGTAAGTAAAAGAGGTTTGACCATTTTAAAGAAAATAGCAAAAGAGTTGTCAGTTAGAATTTCATCTGTCTTGTGACGAGAAAAATGCGTGCGACTTATATAAGGATCTATATCTCCATAAGCATCAAGGGCAAAACGTGCTTTTTCTTCAATATTATCCCTCTCTAATAAAGAGGAAGAAATCCCTTTAAATGGAAAATTTAAAGAGAGTATAACTAAAAATAAAAACGAAATAGAGGTGTTTTTGTGCATGCGTCTTTTGGGCGTTAACTGAATCAATTTAATCTCCTGCAAAGTTCAATTTTTAGCCTATAGAAAAAATAAATAGAGGCAAGAAATAAAAATGTTGAATAAGAAAGAATATAGAAAAAAGCCCCGAAAGACGGGGCTATTATTTTGATATTTCTATGAAAATTAATTTTTAGTTAGCGAGCTGAGCTGCAACTTCTGCTGCAAAATCTTCTTCTTTTTTCTGAATACCTTCGCCAAGACGGAATTGAGCATAGCCAGTAAAGTTAATTTCAGTGCCAAGTTCTGTTGCTTTATCTGCAACCACTTGAGCAACGGTACGTTTTGAGTCATCGATCATATAAACTTGTTCGCAAAGAACACTTTCTTGATAGAATTTACGTAGACGACCTTCAACGATTTTGTCAGCAAATTCCGCTGGCTTTCCTGATTCTATAACTTGTTCTTTATAGATAGCACGCTCGCGGTCAACCAGTTCAGGATCTAAATCTTCTTTAGTATGGGATCTAGGATTTGCAGCCGCAATATGCATGGCAATTTGCTTGGCAAGCATTGTTAGTTCTCCTTGATCAGCATCGGATTCAAGGGCAACCAACACACCAATTTGGCCTAGAGTTGCTGTTGTTGCGTTGTGAAGGTAATTGGTGACGACGCCTTTCGTGACACTTAAACGTTTCACACGACGCAAATTCATATGCTCGCCAATTGTGCTAATAAGCTTAGTTAGTTCCTCTTTTGCTGTGTGGTCTGCACCTGGGTAGGGTGCACTCTCAAGGGAATTAATGTTGTCACCATGCTCGAGGGCAAGGTCTGTCACTGTTTGAACGTAATTTTGGAATTTGTCATTGCGAGATACAAAATCTGTTTCTGCATTCACTTCAACAATAACACCCGTTGTGCCACTTGTGGAAATTCCAACAAGGCCTTCAGCCGCCGCACGACCAGATTTTTTAGCAGCAGAGGCCAAGCCTTTTGTGCGCAACCAATCCATGGATTCTTCGATATTACCATTATTTTCGTTCAACGCTTTTTTACAGTCCATCATGCCAGCACCGCTTTTTTCGCGGAGTTCTTTTACAGCACTTGCAGTAATTGCAGTCATGTCTATATTCCTTATTTAAAAGTTAAGCTTAAGCTTTTGGAGTAGTTTCTGGAGTTGCGTTAGCCTCAGCCATCATTGTATCCATAGGCAAGTCAGAACGTGCACCAAGATCAACACCAGAAGACGCCATCTGAGCTTTCATACCAGAAAGAGCCGCATCGGAAAGAAGACGCAAGTAAAGCTCTAGGGAACGAATCGCATCATCGTTTCCTGGAATGGGAAAATCAATGGCATCTGGATCTGAGTTAGAGTCAACAACAGCCACAATGGGAATACTCAAGTTGCCCGCTTCTGCCACGGCTAGTTTTTCTTTGTTTGTGTCTAAAATAACAAGAATATCAGGTGTGCCGTTCATCTCACGGATACCACCTAAAGAGCGTGTCAAGTTATTGATGCTGCGCTCAAGTTTTAAAATTTCTTTTTTTGTTAAGCGAAGTTCTGCTGCTTTTTTCAAAGTTTCTTCGTTGTCTTTTAAGCGTTTGATAGAATCTTTAACAGTTTTGTAGTTGGTCATCATACCACCTAACCAACGGTGATTTACGTAATATTGACCGCAACGTTCAGCATATTCTTGAACCAAAGGACTCGCTTGACGTTTCGTTCCAACGAACAAAACTTTACCACCGCTTTTAACAACGTCGTGTACAGCTTGAATTGCTTGGTTAAACATGGGGACTGTTTTTTCAAGGTTAACGATATGAATGTCGTTACGAATACCAAAAAGATATTGATTCATTTTCGGGTTCCAGCGACGGGGATGGTGGCCAAAGTGAACACCTGCTTGAAGAAGTTCGCGCATGGTAAATGTCGGAAGAGTCATAATAAATGTCCTTTCTTTTCCGGTTGAGCCTCCACAGGGTGGTTGGTTTTCATAAACCAACACCGGAGCGACATCTTTAAAAAATCTTTTAAAGTGGCGCAAGCCTGTGTGCGTATTCATGTATATTATTTATACATTTTATATTTGTAGGAGATTATTGTTGGAAAATCAATGAAAAAAGAAGAGATGGGGCTCTATTCGTCGGAGTTTATGAAGGAAATATAAAATCTCACTTGTTCGGTGGTAAAGAAATTGAAAGTTTTTCTTAACGTTTTGGAAAGTTCAAGGAGAAACACTGAAATAGAAATATAAAAGTATTTTTCTAGCAATAAACTAACGATATGAGGGAGGCAAAACATGGTAAAATTAAATAATAACAGCAATATACATACTTTTTGTGGCATCCAAAGTGATCAATGGCGTTTTGCAAGATCGATTTTTTTAGAACTTTTTATAATATCACTTATTTTATTAATGGTAGCTTCGGTAAATGCTTCTTTCCCCATGCGTACGGGGGGCGGATCAATTGTGGATCAAGAGGAGTCTCAGGAAAGAAGATCACTTCATCAGCATATGGACGTCATGAAGGAAGTTGCAAATGAAGGACTGAAAAAATTTAAAAATGCACAGTTGATTTTTGCTTTTACCCATTCAACTTTTTTACCCAATTGGGTGCGGCAGTCTTTGCCCAAAAAAGTGTCAAAGAAGATACTTGATTTTGATATGAAGGGGGTTGAATTTAAGTTTAATACACCATTTAACAAGCTCGTTTTAGTTATGCAGGCTCTTTCTCGGACCAATGGCCTTGGTGAGGATCTAGGAATCATGGAGGAAGATCCCCGTATACGTTTAATACGTATGATAAATGGTGTTGGCTTTAATGCAGATGCCGATCCCATAACTCATTCTAAGACCCTTATGAGTTTAGCAATGAACTTAAATTGGGAGGATGATTATGGTATTGATCGTGAGGCCCGTGATCAAATGATGGCAGAACTGTTCTCTCAAGCAGGGGATCATGTGGTTGCGTTCTTAGAGTCAAGCCCTTTTGTTAGAGAAGATGTGAGGCAAGAAGCCCTTTTGTCCGTTGCTCAGCTTAAACGTTGGGCTGGATATCGGGCGCGGGGAACCTATGCGGAGCTTATCTATTTGGGGGATGCCCTTACCGTTTTAAAAGATCTAAGGAAGATTGATATTGTGGAAAAAGAGCTCTCTAAAACAAAAGAACGTTTTATTCCTTTAATGGGAGGTCTTTTGTCTCGGGCTCTTTTGGATTGGAATTTCATGCAAAGTCATACTTAATAAAGTCATGCTTAAGCCTTAACCAAAAAAACATACTGTTTAACAGTCTTTTTTTCTTGACGGTTGCCCCTGAAATCCGTAAGAAAGATATATGAATTTAATTTAGGAGATACCCATGTCACGTCGTTGTGAATTGACAGGAAAAGGTGTGATGAGCGGCAATAACGTCAGCCACGCTAAAAACAAAACACGTCGTCGCTTTTTGCCAAACTTGCAAATGGCTACTTTTACAAGTGAAACTCTTGGAAATGTTAAGCTTCGTGTTTCAACTCGTGCCATTCGTACCGTTGAGAAAAAGGGCGGTATTGATAGTTTTTTAATGGGAACAACGGCCTTGAAGTTAACGGATGAAGCAAAACGTCTAAAACGTCGTTTGGTTAAAGCTTCTGCCCTTGCTAAAGCTTAATTATGGCCTGACTAAGGTTCTATTTTGATAATCTTTTATTTATTAGTTTCCTCAATTGAGGGAACTTTTTTTATAATCTCTATATGTTGTTTATTCTTTTCCTTTAATCACATGGCGAAAAAAGGTATGGTACCTTTAATTCTTTAGTACGTTTCTTTTTGTGGCTTTAAATAATATGGCAACTTTTTCACCTGCATTCCTCGATCAAATACGCCGCCGTATTTCCCTGTCTGATATCGTTGGTCGTTATGTGCAACTTCAAAAGAGAGGCTCAAATACCATTGCTTGTTGCCCTTTTCATAATGAAAAATCTCCTTCCTTTTATGTTTATGATACCGAAGGAAATTATCATTGTTATGGATGTAAGGCCCATGGCGATATTTTTTCTTTTTTGATGGAAAAAAAAGGTTTACAATTTCCAGAGGCCGTTGAAGATTTAGCGGGTCAAGCAGGGATTCCTATGCCACGGGATGTGGAAATGACGCCCGAAGATCAAATGGCCCGTGAGAAACGCGAACTTTATTATGAAATAATGGAAAAGGCAGCTCTTTTCTATGAGAAGCAGTTGCGTTCAAATGTGGGGGTGGGGGCTCAACGCTACATTGATGGGCGTGAAATTAAATCTGAAATTCAAAAGTTATATCGTTTGGGATATGCACCTCGAGGTAATGTGTTATGCACTTATCTAAAGGGGCTTTGTTACAAAATTGAAGACTTGATTTCTTTGGGGCTTATTAAAAAATCAACGCGCAATGAGGCTGAGTATTATGATAATTTCAGGGATCGTTTGTTGTTTCCCATTTGTGACTTAAGGGGGCGCGTTATTGCTTTTGGTGGACGCGTTCTTGGGGCGGGGGAGCCAAAATATTTAAATTCTCCAGAAACGCCTTTGTACCATAAAAGTGATATTATTTATGGTTACCACCAGGCTAAAAAGCATAGGGAAAAAGCTGATCCAATCATATGTGCCGAAGGTTATATGGATGTTATAGCCTTGCATCAGGGCGGTTTTAAAGGAGCAGTAGCCCCTTTGGGAACGGCCATTACTGAAGCTCAATTACGCCTTATGTGGCGCATGGATTCGGAACCTATTATTTGTCTTGATGGAGATGCCGCAGGACAGCGGGCCGCCAATCGAGTTCTTGAAACGGCCTTGCCTTATTTAAGGTCTGATAATTCTTTGCGTTTTGTGACATTGCCTGAAGGAGAAGACCCAGATACAATGTTACGTCAAAATAGATATGGAAATTTAAAGGCGCTCTATGATAATGCAACGCCTTTTGTGAACCGTTTTTGGGAGAGTCTCCAAGAAGGTATCTCCCTTGAAACCCCAGAAAAAAAAACAGCTTTTCGTAATAAAATTTATAAGCTGACAGGATTGATTCAAGATGTCTCCGTTAAAAAAGGCTACGAAATTGAATTAAATGATCGAATTCGGATCTTGTTTCGCTCTCAAAGCCAATTTTCTAAATTCGGTGTTCGTAGAACTTATGGAGCTTCTGGAAAATATTCTGCTGGTTATGTAAAACCTTTATCGGGTCCGTCACCCCTTGGGTTTTCCGTTAATGTACCTGACGTTCAAACAAAAATTTTGATGGCTTGTATTTTAAATAACCCTCAAATTTTGACGGAATTTGAAAGTGAATTTCTTGAAATGCCTATTGATAATAAAGACATGGGGGCTTTGCGAGATGAGTTGGCAACTTATCTTTTTGAGGGGGAAGACCTTGACAAAGACGCATTACATAACCATTTGTATGGTAAAGGATTCAAAAATACAGTAGAATCCGTGTGTAATTGGTCTATCTATACCCATGCTAATTTCGCGCAACCCACAGAAGACCTTGATGCCGTTCGAGAAAATTGGCAGAGGATATGGCAGTTTTGCCACGGGAAAAGCGCGTTGGAAAGTGATTTAGAGGCCGTAACGATTTTGTTGGAACGTGAACCAACGGCAGAAAATTTTGAAAGACTTAGGGGTTTGCAAGCCGAGCTTCAAAAGCTTCGGATGTAGAATATCTGTCTTTTTTTGGTAGTATCTTTTTTTATAGGTATTGAATTTATTTTTAAGTTTTAGAGTGATAAGGAACAGCCCGTGGCGAG
>JAJRPZ010000095.1 GCA_024280495.1 Alphaproteobacteria bacterium | reverse complement strand
GAAAAATCCAAAGGGGAGCTTAAGGGGCGCGAGCAAGCTATTAATAATATGATAAACCCCATCAAAGAAAGCTTGGGGCAAGTTGATCAAAAATTACAACTTCTTGAAAAAACACGTGAATCCGCCTATGAAGTTTTGCGTCATCAAGTTGGTGACTTATTGAGTTCTCAAAAGGAATTGCGCCTTGAAACTGCAAATCTTGTGAAAGCATTACGTGCACCTCATGTGCGGGGGCGCTGGGGAGAAATCCAACTAAAACGTGTCGTTGAGATGAGTGGTATGAGTGCGCATTGTGACTTTCTTGAACAGCATTCCTATGAAAACGATGACGGAAAATTACGGCCAGATATGGTGGTGAATTTACCGGGTGGCAAGCAGTTAATCATTGATGCAAAGGCTCCTTTGGCAGGGTATCTTGATGCCATTGAGGCCGTGGACGAGACATCAAAAGAAATCCATCTACAAACCCATGCGCGTCACGTGAAAAAACATATTATGGCTCTCTCAAAACGAGAGTATTGGGATAGCGTCAAAGAGGCAGATACACCGGAATTTACAGTTCTCTTTTTACCTGGAGAGGCCTTTTTTTCGGCGGCCCTTGAAAAAGATCCTTCACTCATTGAATTGGGCGTCGAAAATAAAGTTATCTTGGCAACCCCCGCAACGTTGATTGCCCTTCTTCATGCGGTGGCATATGGTTGGAAACAAGAATCCTTATCACAAAATGCCCGTGAAATCAGTGAAGCAGGAAAAGAGCTTTATAAGCGTATGGCTGATATGGCCAAGCACTTTACAAAGCTGGGAACTGACTTAAATTCTGCCGTTGGAAGTTATAATAAAACCGTTGGTACCATGGAGCGTCGAATTTTGCCAGCCGCTCGAAAATTCAAGGATCTAGAGACGGCTTCTGTACAGGTTGATATGCGTGAGCCCGTTGAAATCGATCATGTAACACGGCGCTTACAGGCCCCTGAATTTGAAGAAGGATTCACGGAAAAAAAGTCCTTAAATGACGCACTTCACATGTGAAGGGGCCTGAATAAAAAAGGCTTTAATACCCTTTTAAACAAGATAATATCGACTATCTATTAAAGAAAGTTTTATTTATGATACCGACAACAGCACAAAAGAATACGAAAACGTCTCTTCTTTTTAAAGAAGGACTGCTTTCTGCTAAAGGACAAAAGTGGTTTCTACGAGAGGTAAACGAGCGTGATCTTTTACACCTTCAACAAAAATTCCAACTGCCTGAAGTAGTGGGCCGTCTATTGCTGAATCGGGGGCTCAATGAAAGAACTTTTGATGCTTTTTTAAGCCCAACTCTTAAAAAAGATCTTCCCGATCCTTTTCATTTAAAAGATATGGATAAAGCCGTTGATCGACTTTCCAAAGCCCTTAAAAACCCAAAAGAAAAAGTTGCTGTTTTTGGTGATTATGATGTGGATGGAGCAACATCATCAGCACTTTTAAAACGGTATTTTAGGTTTCTCAATAAGGACCTCACCATTTATATTCCCGATCGTATAAGGGAAGGATACGGCCCCAATATTCAAGCTCTAACCAAACTCAAAGACCAAGGTCATTCCCTTGTCATCACCGTTGATTGTGGCACAACTTCATTTGAAGCCCTAAAATATGCCAAAAACATTAGCCTAGATATAATCGTTATTGATCATCACATTGCAGAACCTCAATTACCAAAATGTATTGCTCTTGTTAATCCTAATCGTTTAGATCAAGGAAATAGCCCTTGCCAAGATTGTTCAGCTGCTGGTGTTGTTTTTATGACCCTTATTGCTCTCCAAAAAAACTTAAGAGAAAATGGATATTTTAATAAAGAAGTCAGGGAACCCAACCTTCTCTCCCTTTTGGATCTTGTGGCCACTGGGACCGTATGTGACGTGGTCGCTCTTAAGGGCATTAATCGAACTTTTGTCAAACAGGGCCTTAAGGTTTTTGCCAATCGTCAAAATAAAGGCCTTGTTGCTTTGGCCGATGCATCTGGCATTGATCAAATCCCAACGGCCTATCATTTGGGGTTTCAAATAGGCCCTCGTATTAATGCGGGTGGGCGTGTTGGAAAATCGAGCATTGGGGCAGATCTTCTCTCATCAGAAGATTCCTATTACTGCAAACGCCTGGCCGAAGAATTAAGCGCCTATAATGATGAACGTAAAATAATTGAAGCCGACGTCTTAGCAGAAGCGCAAAAGAAAGTAGAGAGTTTACCTAATTTCGATACTCAGCAAGCTCTTATTATTTCAGGACAAAATTGGCATGCAGGGGTTATTGGTATTGTTGCAGGACGTCTCAAAGATCAATATCACAAACCCACTTTTGTCATCACCATGGATGAAAATGGAATTGGAAAGGGATCAGCTAGATCTATTTCTGGCCTTGATATCGGAAGCCTCATTCAGTCCGCCAGGCAGAAAGGAATTCTTGAAAATGGAGGGGGACATGCCATGGCAGGTGGACTTACCATTCAACAGACTCACTTGGAGAGTTTTCGCGAATTTTGCAATGAGCGCATTTCGCATATTATACAAACGAAAAAAATAGACCTCACACCTGCCCTTAAAATTGATGCGCGGATTAGCCCTGGTGGCGCGACATTAAGTCTCCTCGAGAAAATAGAAGCCCTTGCACCTTATGGTCAAGGAAATCCAACACCCAAATTTCTCTTTGAAAGCCTTTCCATTATCAAAGCAGATATTGTGGGAGAAAACCATGTTCGTTTGATCATGACGGATTTCGAAAAAACGGGGCAATTGAAAGGTATATCCTTTCGGTCCGTTGGAACGCCCCTGGGAGATTTATTGCTCAACGGCCGAGGTAAATGGATTTCCGTTGTGGGAACCCTCAAAATAGATGAATGGAATGGAAGTCGCCGTATTCAATTTATGCTAGATGATGCAGTGGAATCGTGAGGGCAGGTCCAAAAATTTACTTCAATCTCATTCCCGCCGAATCTGCCGCCAAAGACAAAAGGGCCAGAAAAATCTAGCCCTTTATTTATAATTTTTTTAATATGTTTAGTAAAAGTAGATATCAACAACACGGTTATTGGGTTCAAATTCACGGTTACTCACTTTAAGCTCTCCGCGACCTACTGTTGTTTTAATCGCTTTTGCATTTACTCCGTTAGCAAGCAATGCTTTTTTTACAGCTTCTGCGCGATTTTGAGACAGCAACAAGTTACGGCTCATTTTACCAATTGGATCTGTGTGTCCAACGATCATAATACGTTGATCTTTATAGGTATTTACGCGTGAAGCAACTCCAGCAATGGTCATCATACCATCGCGTGCGATATTTGAAGAGTTGTAATCAAAGTGTATACGACGAATTGGACCATTTTTAAACACGGCAGTTTCAAGATCCATCAAGCGTTTATCAAGCAATTTGCGGCAAACATCGATTTCTTTAGCTTGGTGCTTACCATGTTTGATGCCTTCTTCAAGTTCTTCAACAAGACAATCATAGGCAACTTGTGTTTTAGCCCCTAATTCTGGCTCAATAAAACGACCACCGCGGGCCAAGGCAAATAACATACGCTCACGTGCTGCCATCAACATTGGGAGGGCTTTTTTATCTACAGTCCAACGAGCAGGATCTTCAGGAAGAACCATCATGCCTGCGGCTGCTTGAAGGCCTTTAACTGCAAAGTGACGTGCATCAATACTGTCATTATAAATATTTTCTTCTTTTTTCGCCAAGGATTCATATTCATTGGCCAAAGCATTATTGAACTCATGTTGAGTCCGAGGTGCTTTTTCTAATTCAGAAATTTTTTGTGATGCGCAACCAACTGCAAATACGACTGCTGTTAAAGCAGCAACTTTAAAGGTCCATTTGTTTTGAGTCATTTTTATTCTCCCATTACTGTTTTTTTAAGTCTTTTTTAAAAGAGCTTATGAAAATTATACATCTTTTTCACAAGAGCACTAGTTGTTTTTATCTTGCTTCAAAGAACACCCATTTAAAAAAACAGGCTTTATAGACAAAGCAATAATAATGCTGCCATAGAACCCTTAATTATATATTAAGAAAAAAACTTCAAAATGAGAGACGCTTATATATAAAAAAGCCCTTCACCAGCCATGCTGGAAAAAGGGCTAAATCTGGAAGTTTCCGCAGTTATTATTATTTTTCTTCAGATGGTGTTTCTACCGTAGCTTCGCCAGGTTCAATCACGTTATCCGTATCACTCTTAGTCATGTCAAGTACTTTTTCAGTAGCATCAGAAACTATTTCCTCAACTTTATCCATTGTTGTTTCAGCAACGTCAACAACTGTTTCAGCCACATCAGTTTCTGTTTCCGCCGTGGCGTCTGACTTTACGTCTACTGCTGGGATGTGATCAACAGCTTCAACGTTAGCCTTTGCCACTTCAGTAGTAGCAGTGGCAGAGTTTTTCACTGACTGATCCGAAGTGTTATCTGCATCTATTTTTTTTGCATCATCACAACCCGTTACAATGAACATCATTGCAAGGGCACTTACGCCAAGTATTTTTTTTAGATTCATTATTTTCTCCTTTGAAATTTTTTATGAAATATAATTAATTTAGAACGTAAAAGAACCCTAAGCATTTTGCAAAGGGCTACTTTAAGAAAATTTCAACTAGTTTTTTTTGTCAATAATTTCTACATTTGCTTTATCACGCAAACGCTTAACCATCTCGACAAATGCTTTTTGTTGAACTTGAGCCGTTAATTGTTGTTTCACATCCTTGAAAGCAGGAGCACGAGGTTTACGGCGATCATCAACTTTGAAAACATGAAAACCAAATTGTGTTTTTGTTGGTTTTTTTGATGTTTTGCCAACGGAAATAGCTTTTAATGCTTCATCAAACTCCTTTACTGTTCCCTCAAGGATATAACCAAGATCACCACCATCTTGACCAGATTGTTTGTCAATGGAAAGATCACGTGCCAATTTAATAAAATCTGCTCCCCCATCTAGTTTTTTAATGGCGGCTTTAGCTTCGGCCTCTGTTTTTACTAAGATGTGACGGAATTTCGTTTCAGACTTATTTTTAGTTTCAGTCTTAAAGCGTTTTGAAAATTCTGCATAAGCTTTTTCCGCAGCTTTATCATTCACTTTAGATTTCAATTGCTCGAAGACAAAAGCTTGAACTATCACTTGCTCAGCCGCGCGCTCTATAGCTTTTTTAACTTCATCTTTTTTTGAGATAGCTGATTTTTTAGCTGCATTAGTCAATACTTTAAGGTCAACCAATTGATTAATTAAAGTGCCTTTTTCGCCGCCAGCAGCTTTTGCACGTTTTAGAACTTCTGGTGGTAATGCTTTTTCAAGTTGCGCTAAGTCTTTAGACGTAATCGCTTCTCCATTTACTTTTGCCAATACTTGATCCGCAGCAGACGCTGGAAAAAGGCTAAGCGCAGCAATGGACACAGCCACTATAACTTTATTTCTTATTTTCATCATTTCAGGTATTCCTTATTAATTATACGTAATTACACACTTATATGTTACTGAGGTTCCTCAAGAATGCAATAGTAAATTATTTTGTAAGTTCAGGGATATAAATATTTCTTTTGTGTATTTTTTTTGACTCATCATAATATGATTATTACTATGAAAATGACCTTAAATTGATTTTCTTGCTCGTTTTGTTTCTAGCCACGACGTTGCTAATTCCAGGGGCATAGGCCTTGAAATAAAATATCCCTGGCCAAAATCGCAGCCTAATTTTTTAAGATGATCCAACTGTTCCTGTGTTTCAATACCTTCAGCCACAACTTTTAGGTTCATCTCATGCCCCATGGTAATAGAGGCTCTAATAATGGCATCGGCGGCTGAATTTTCTAGCATGCATTTTATAAAAGATTGATCAATTTTCAAGACATCTACGGGCAGTTCGAAAAGGTAGCAAAGGGATGATTGCCCCGTCCCAAAGTCATCGATGGCAATTTTGATGCCTCGCTCGCGAATGGAATACAAAATATCAGAAGCTTTTTTAATATTCCTAGAAATAGCAGTCTCTGTCACCTCAACCTGTAGGTGTTCAGGTGGTATATTAAATTTATCCAAAAAGTCAAATATTTCTTGAACAACGGAAGGATCTTCGAAATTTTTCATGGAGAAATTAAGAGATAAATCGACTTCAATACCGCTTTTGCGCCATAAGGCTAGTTGTCCCATGGATTTTTCCATCAGCCATTTTGTATAAGGGTTAATCAGCTGAGTTTGCTCTGCAACCTGAGTAAATTCAAGTGGGGGAATCATTCCAAGAGTTGGATGGCTCCAGCGTGCCAAGGCTTCGACCCCAGAAACTTCTCCCGTCTTTAGGGAAATAATAGGTTGATAATTAAGGTTAAGTTTATCTTCAGTTAGTGCCTGCCTAAGTTCATGTAATATATATATATTTCTTTCAGAAATATGATGTGAACTTTCATCATATTCAGTCACATCAACCCGCGTTTCAAGGCCAGCATCAGCTGCGATCAGCGCACTTTTTAACATTCCCTTGAAAGGTATATCAGAATCTTTCTCAGTCGTTGCCGTGTTTACAACATACCCAATATACATTTCAATAAAGAAAGGAATTTTTTGAAACTGAAAAGTTTTATCAAGGTGGAGGACTAATTGATTTGAAAAGGCTCTGATAGAACGATCATCTTCAATACAAAGAGCAAAAGTATCACTGGAAACCCGTCCGATAATAACCCCTTCTCCCACCATATTCTTGAGGCGTTTTTTCGTTTCACCCATGACAGAATTTAAAATATCAATGCCCAACATTTTTTCAACATCCGTTGCCTGACGTAATTTTAAGGCGACAATTCCCCTCAAATGGCCAGGAAAGTCTTTTTGCTCATAACGCGCCTCAAGACCTTTATAATTACGGCATTTTGCGTTAAAATCGATAAGGTAACGGCGTTTTAACTCATTAAGGTAAGCGCGTGTGACTTGAGAGGCCATACCCGTTAAAAGAGCAACCAAAGCAAAGAAAAAGAGACGAATTAACCATCCTTGAGTGGATTGCTCACTATTTTGAATAACATCCAAGGGCATATAAGGTCCTAAAATAAACCCTGCGGCACTGGCAAAAAAAAGCCCCGCTGAAATACCAAGCCAAAAACCTGAAACAATAAGGGGGATATACATCATATGCACGTAAGGCATATGAGTCCCGCCCATGGCATAGATAAATTGCCCTAATCCCAAAATAGAGAGACTTAATAAGCAAAACATAATCAGCCTACTTTTAAAGGTACCTTCATATAAATAAGGGGAAACAAGAGTAAAAAAGGCCTGCATACTTTTTCTTTTTTGGAGTTATTCTTCTTAAATTGTAAATTATTCTCAGGATATTACAAATTTAAAGTGAGTTAATAAAATACTTTATGGATCCACTGCTGGATCAGTTTTGATTCAGGTTCTATCTTTTAGCACAATTCCAGACTTCTATTTTTGTGTTGAGCTTGTTTCCTTGCTATTAAGCGTTTTTTTACATATAGTGTGCAGGATTAATCAATACTATTTTGACCTGAAAAGAACACCGACCTATGATATCACTTAGAAATATTGCCATTATTGCCCACGTTGACCATGGAAAAACAACCCTTGTGGACGGACTGTTTCAACAAAGCGGCATGTTCCGCGATAACCAAGCCGTACAAACACGCGCTATGGATTCCAATGATCTTGAAAAAGAACGTGGCATCACTATTCTAGCAAAATGTACATCTATTGTGTGGAATGACCAACGTATTAACATCGTTGACACGCCTGGACACGCAGACTTTGGTGGTGAAGTTGAACGCATTCTCACCATGGTTGATACCGTCGTATTGTTGGTTGATGCTGCCGAAGGTCCAATGCCTCAAACTAAATTTGTTTTGTCTAAAGCTTTGAATTTGGGGTTGAAACCCCTTGTGGTTATAAACAAAGCTGACAAACCTGATGCCCGTGCAGATTGGGTTTTAAATGAAGTTTTCGACTTATTTGTGAGTCTTGAAGCCAACGATGAACAGCTTGATTTTCCAGTAATTTATGCCTCTGCTAAGGAAGGTTGGGCCGTAGATGATCTTTCAGAAGAACGTAAAGATTTGACGCCTCTTTTTAAGTCTATTATCAAAAATGCTCCCCAGCCCAATTGTGATAAAGAAGCGCCCTTTTCTATGCTGGTAACCATGTTGGATGTGGACCCTTATTTAGGGCGTATGCTCACAGGCCGTGTTTTAAGTGGTGTTGCGAAATTGAATATGCCCGTTCATGTTTTAGACCTAGAGGGAAATGTTCTTGAAACAGGTCGTTTGGCTAAATTACAAGCATTTCGTGGTTTGAAACGCGAATCCGTTGAAGAAGTTGAAGCTGGTGATATTGTTGCTATTGCTGGTCTTGTTGATGCCACCGTTGCAAATACCGTTTGTGATCCATCCATCAAAAAAGCAATTCAAGCACAACCAATCGATCCGCCAACCTTGTCCATGACCTTTTCCATTAATGACTCTCCTCTAGGGGGGCGCGATGGTAAAAAAGTCACCAGTCGCTTAATCCGTGATCGCCTTTTCAAAGAAGCCGAAAGTAATGTTTCCATTCAAGTAACAGTAACTGAAGATGCTGATGCCTTTGATGTGGCTGGTCGTGGTGAATTGCAACTGGGTGTTCTTATTGAAAATATGCGTCGCGAAGGTTTCGAACTTTCCGTTAGCCGACCACGGGTTGTTTATCGCCAAGATGATCAAGGAAATCGCCTTGAACCCATTGAGGAAGTCGTGATTGACGTTGATGAAGAATTTTCTGGTGCCGTCATGGAAGGCCTTGGTTTACGTCGTGGAGAAATGACTGATATGGCCCCAGCCGTTGGTGGTAAAACACGTATTAAATTCCTAGCACCTTCCCGTGGTTTGATTGGGTATCAAAGCCAATTTATGACTGAAACACGCGGTACGGGTGTTATGACGCGTTTATTTCACTCTTATCTTCCCTTTAAGGGCGCCATTGAAAAACATCGCAGCGGTGTCTTGATTTCAACGGGCATGGGACAAGCCGTTGCCTACGCACTTTTTAATCTTGATGACCGTGGGATTTTCTTTGTAGATCCAGGTGATGATGTTTATGAAGGGATGGTCATTGGCGAACACAATAAAAGCAATGACTTGGTAGTTAACCCTTTGAAGGGTAAGCAATTAACAAACGTTCGTGCGTCTGGTAAAGATGATGCTATTCGTCTCTCCCCCCCCCGTCGCATGACTTTGGAGCAAGCATTGACCTATATCGAAGACGATGAATTGGTGGAGGTCACCCCAACATCTATCAGGTTGCGCAAACGTCATTTAGACCCCAACATGAGAAAACGTGCAAGTCGCAAAGAAGAAGCATAACTTATTGAAAAGCATCCTTTGGGGTGCTTTTTTACTATAGAACCCTCTGGAAAAAGTGTGATTATGCTTGTAAATGATGCAGTACACGGAGTAATGGAATTAGATGACGATGTGGTTTCAGATCTGAAACCCATTATTGATCAACCTATTTTTCAACGCTTGCGCCACATTAAACAAGTGGGCATGGTTGACCTTGTCTTTCCAAGTGCAACTCATACGAGATTCAACCACAGCCTAGGTTGTTCTTACCTCGCTACACGTTTTGCTGACTCTTTAGGGCTGTCGCCTGATAAAAAACGCCTTGCCGCTGTTTCTGCTCTTATTCACGATATTGGACATGGCCCTTTTTCCCATGCTTTTGAGGGGCTTCTCTTTAATGGAGAGGAGATCGTGCGACACGAAGATTGGACCAATGCATTTTTGAGCGATTTTGATTTGCCTCCTGGGCATATTTTGAAAACAAATCAATCGGCCATTCGAAAATTTATTATGGGTGAAAAAAAACACCCCTCAGGCTCTGAAGATAATTTGGTTGGCGATATCGTTTCTTCTCAATTAGATGCAGATCGTTTGGATTATTTACTCAGAGACTCTCATTTTTGTGGTGTGTCCTTTGGGAAAATTGATCTTGATTGGATAATTAATAAGCTAACCCGCATCGAAGACCTTGATTCTTCGCCGCGACTTGGTATTGAATTTAAAGGCGTTAACTCCGTCGAGCATTATTTGTTGGCGCGTCGTTTAATGACACGGGGGGTTTATAACCACCCTCTCGCAGTGCTATATGAACGTCTTTTTGTTTTGCTTTTGGAAAAAATTGTCAATTCCTTGGAACTTATCGAATGTATTTCCAATGAGATGCTTCGTGATTTTTTATGTAAAGCTCACAATTTTAGATACAACCTTATAACAAAAAAAGAGTTCATTAAAAAGTCTTACGGCGCCTATAAAAAACTTGTTGATTATGATATATGGTTCCTCATTCGTGAGATCTCAAGCGATGAAGGCAAAACTTGGCCCCATGACATCCGTGCTCTTTCTAACATGCTTTATTGCCGTCAAAAACATTACAAAGTTGTGAGATTGAATCAATGCCACAAAGACATAGATAATAAAACAGCTGCTCGTATCATGAAGAAGTTTAATTTACCTGACTGGCATTTACTGATGCTTTCCGCATCTGTGCATACCTACAAAGAAGATTCTTCCCCTCTCTATATCAAGGAAAAAGGACGGGATCCCTCGGACCTCACTCAACATTCCCATATCATGAGTTATCTTGGTGGTCGCGAAGAGCATTATCGCTATGTGGCCATTCATAAAGACACTAACGTTGAAAAAATTCTCAAAGAATTTGGCCTGTGACTCCATTCGAAAATTGATTGGTTCTCCCTCAAATAATGTGGACCCCCTAATATCTCACAAAGCCTTATCTAGAAAAGAATACACAATGTGAGATGGTCCTAAATAATCGGACAGGGTGCTAAGCTTCATTGATTGATACAAAAGGAATCAAGAAGAATGACATCCACCCGCAAGAATTAGGACCACCTCACACCTTAAACCTTAGCAACACGTGATGCAGGTCAAATCATCGTGGTAGAAGGAGAAAACCTTACAACAGGCGGTGGCACACAAGAGGCTAGGCTTTCAAACTTAATAGATAATAACATTCTAGTTCTTGACTCCGTAGATACAGTTTCTGTGGTTTAAAATCACTATGGAACCCTCTGCGAAAGACCTTTTTAAATCAAACAATAGCATCAGGCACTTCTTAGCCTAATGCTATATTGTTTTCCACAAATTCTCCCTTTTGTGTTAGGTTTCTCTAAAGTTTTATCCAGGTTTTTTGCTTGTGATATAAAAATTATGAGTAGATGCCTTATAAAAATCAATTCCATTTTTATATTTCAAAGTAATATTTTTATTAAAAACAGGCATTTTGAAGAAATCTTCTTCTATAATTTCTCGAGTTTTGAACTGAGATTCATCAACATCGAAACCTTGATATTGAAGCTTTCCTTCAATAAAATAATCTGTAATTTTCATTACTTTACCATCAAAAAGCAAACCCATTTGATCTGGATTATTAATGCAATAAAAATAGTAATCTGAAATTCTATAGCCATGAAATAAAAGAGTTCCTCCTGGTTTCAATGCCTTATAGGCATTTTCATATGTTTTCTCAAGCAGGAGGTTTTCATACTCAAATTGCTCTAGCAATAAAAAATCAAATTTATTATGAAACTCTAAAGGTAAGTCGTCGACAGTCCAATCCATCATAAGTTGTATATTATCTTCATCATTTTCATAATTAATCAAAAAAAGTGGTTTCTTAGTTAATCCTTTTATTTCTATATTATTTAAAATTCCGATCCCTCTTTTAGTGCTACCTCCAACAATTGCTATGTTTACTTCTTCCGTAGGAAACTGCATTTTAATTCCAACATATTTGGAATCATTAGGAATACCTGTTTGGATAAAACTTTCAGCTTCTATCTCGATATTTTCATCAGTAGGAAAGAGGCGGGATTCTAAACGATCAAGTCTAACAGATTCAGTATTTTTGAGTCTATCCTTAATGCGCTCGAATTTTCGTATGGATTGTGCTATTTTTCCTTCTTCTAAGGCTTTTTCTGCCTCTTCTAAGGTGCATAAGTCAATCACATTCTGATTATTAGTTGGCGAAATGTTCCAAGAATCCTCGTAAGAACTGGAATAAAAACTGGAATAAAAACTGGAATTAGATATGCTCATCATAGCGATTGAAAAAAAAACCACTAAGATATATTTTTTGTTTGTTATATTCATGTCATCCTCATTAATAATTAAAACACCTTTATAATAAAAAAGATGAATAATGTCAATAAAAAACATTACAAATAGAAAAAACTAGTTTTAATTATATCATATTCATTGACGCAAAAAGATTTTAGTGGCACTTATCCTTTTCATCTGGTTCAACTTTGGATGCTCATTGATAATGCACGTTATCTAATTTGTATTTTTGCCGAAAACATGCCAGTTTTGCAAAATAACTGTATCAAAAACAGGCTGAAGAGCCTCCCACTGTCTCAAAACAAACTAACTTGTCATCAGAAAAAAGTATCTAAATTAACGTCAGAAAAAAAACCTAGAGGTCTTTTGCAAAGGTTCCTGTACTTATAATGGTATGGACAAAGATGGGGTTTATCATCTAAATTGAGGAATGATTTAATGGTGATTTTTAATATTTTGGAATCTGAATGACAATGTTATCTCCATCAAAGCAAGAAAAAATAGGTGTTTTCGCCCCTTACAATGATCGTCGGATGTTTATTATGATGTTCATTGGTTTTTCTTGTGGTATTCCGCTTTTTCTAACGGCATCGACTTTATCTCTATGGCTGAACCAGGAAGGTGTTTCTTATACTAAAATTGGATTGCTCAGTTGGGTAGCATTTCCTTACACAGTAAAGTTTTTATGGTCCCCTTTTATTGATCGCCTTAAAATTCCTTATTTAACAAATCTCATGGGACGTCGTCGTAGTTGGTTACTGTTAAGTCAAGTTTTTTTGATTTTTTCAATTATAGGGCTTTCTATGACAACGCCTTCTTTGAGTCTTTTGCCAACGGCTATTTGTGCTATGGCGGTAACCTTTTTTGCCGCAACTCAGGATGTCACTATGCTTGCTTATCAAGTGGAACGTCTTGGTAAACAGCAATATGGGGCTGGTGAGGCCATGGGGGTTTTTGGATACCGTATGGGCATGCTTATGTCAGGGGCAGGATCCCTCTATTTTGCAGAGTTTTTATCTTGGGGTGCCGTTTACCAAATCATGGCAGGATTTATTTTCGTTGGTGTGATCACGACTTTTATTATCAAAGAGCCCAAACCCATTAAAAATGTTGAAGCAGAGCTGAAAGAAAATCAAGCACATGCCTACCTTAAGGGTCACCCAAGACTCGGTATGGGGCTATCGAGGATGATATCATGGATTTATGGCGCAGTGATTTGCCCCTTTAGTAATTTCATGTCTCAAGGAGGATGGCTTGTTGCTCTTTTGATTATGCTCCTTTATAAGCTAGGGGATAATATTATTGGTAATATGACTAATATTTTCTTGGTAGATGTTGGATATACGAAGTCTGAAATCGTCAGCGTATCTAAAATCTTTGGCATGGCGACCTCTATTATTGGTGGATTCATAGGAGGGTATCTCATTACCCGCATTGGTATTATCAAAAGCCTTTTTATAACAGCTGCTCTGCATGGCATTTCTATATTGATGTTTGCAGTCATTGCAAATATTGGATATGACCTTGATCTTTTGTACATTACCATTGCCCTTGAGCACATTACGTCTGGTATGCGAACCACCACGTTACTTACCTTTCAAATGATGTTGGTAACCCCTATGTATGCAGCAACACAATTGGCACTTTTAACATCTGCTGTACATTTTGGCCGTGTCTTTTTCTCCTCATTTTCAGGATTTTTGGTTGAGCAATTAGGGTGGTCAACATTCTTTATTACGGCAACTCTCTCTACAATTGTGAGCTTAATATTAGTGATTCTCTACGCAATAATCACGAATAGAAATCGAGAATGAGAGAAAATCGAATAAAGAGAGATTATTTCCTCTAGCCTTCCTTATTAAATACCTTATGTTATTATTAATAATTTTAAAAATGTGGAAATACAATTATGCCTGAAAATGTAACGACTCAAAGGTCACCTGATAGGTCACTGGGGTTATGGCGTGCAACATCTCTTGTTACGGGAAATATCGTGGGGGCAGGATTACTCATGCTCCCCGCAAGCCTTGGTATTTACGGTGTTGTTGGTCTTCTCGGGTGGACTCTCACAACCATTGGATCGATTTTTTTAGCCCTCGTTTTTGCAAAGCTTGCCAGACGTAACCCAAAAGCTGGCGGACCTTATACTTATAGCCGAGAAGCCTTTGGTGATTTTGTTGGTTTTCAAATGGCGTGGAGCTATTGGATCGGAAATTGGGCCTCAACGGCGGGCCTTGGGACAGCTTTTGTTAGCTATCTTTCCATATTTTTTCCTGAACTTAAAAGCAACATGATGCTTTCTTTTGCCATTGGTGGCAGTCTTATTTGGATCATTACGGCCATTAATATATCTGGTGTGCGTAATGCGGGTATTGTTCAATTAGTCACAACGGTCCTGAAAATCGTACCTTTGGCAGCCATTGCTACTTTTGGTGTCTTCCATATGGATATGTCTCATTTTGAAGTTATTAACCCCAGTGGGCAAAATATTATAACTGCCATTGGAACCGTTGCTGCCTTGACGTTATATTCATTTTTAGGATTAGAATCTGCAACCATCCCAGCAGACAATGTTAAAGACCCAACAAAAACCATTCCCAGGGCCACTGTTCTAGGAACGGTTATCGCGGCCGTGATTTACCTATGGACATTTTCGGTCATTTTGGGTCTCATTGCGCCATCTGACCTTGCGCAATCCCATGCACCTTTTGCAGAGGCTGCTGGTATCATTTTTGGATCTTGGGCTGTACCCGTTATTTCTATAGTCGCTTTGGTTGCTATTTTTGGAACATTAAATGGCTGG
>JAJRPZ010000094.1 GCA_024280495.1 Alphaproteobacteria bacterium | reverse complement strand
TGAGCAAGGCGCGTTTCGAGTTCCGCTGGGAAGACCAGTTCCACCTTGCCCTCGACCCCGAAACCGCCGTAAAATATCACGACGAAACCCTGCCCAAGCAGTCTTCAAAAGTCGCCCATTTCTGCTCCATGTGCGGCCCCAAATTCTGCTCCATGAAAATCACCCAAGACGTCCGCGACTACGCCGACCGCCTGAATGAAAAACAGGAAGGCATGGACGGCATGAGCGAAACGTTTAATGCGATGGGCGATGAAATTTATGTCGATGCTGAGAAGCTAGCAGCGGAAAAGGTTGCGGCTGAGAAGAAGAGTAATGAGGGGCTATGAGTTTTAAAACATGCCTGAAATCATGATTATTGCTGGCCCCAATGGGGCTGGCAAGACCAGTTTTGCTCGTGAATATTTTGCCAACAAAGCAGATATGATTTATGTCAATGCTGACGAGATTGCCCGCAACCTTGATACACAGGACGAAAAACCCCGCAACTTTCAGGCTGGACGTTTAATGCTGCTTAAGATCAAGCAGCTAACAAAACAAAAAGCCAGTTTTGCCATAGAAACAACGCTGGCAACAAAAGGCTATGCCCGAAAAATTCCGCAATGGCAAAGACTTGGCTATCATATTGTGCTACTCTATATCAAGCTGCCCTCTGTTGAGCATTCCATTATGCGTGTGCAGCACCGCGTTAAAGAAGGCGGGCATGATATTTTAGAACAAGACATCAGACGACGTTTCCCAAGAAGTCTGAATTATTTGGGCAGTTTATATAAGCCACTTGTCAATGAATGGTATATCTTTGATAGTCTTGAGGGTGATTTTATCTTGTCTGAAACATGGAAAGACACATAATGACTGATATTAAAGAAATCAAATCCGCTTTTAAACGCGCTGGCCACAAAGCCATTCACGGCACACAATTTGAACGCTCTGGCCGTTTTACTACCGATACCCCAAAAGAAAAACAGGCTGACATGTCAAAAGAAAAAGAAAAACTTTTTGAGCATGACAATTATATGGACGCTGAAAGATAGGCGAGAAGGTTGCAAACAAGTAACATACTCGTTCGCGCAAGGTTGTATTTCATGAAAAAATAAAATACACTTAAATATTCAAGTTAATTTAGCATATTACATGCAAGAGGCAATTATGACCACGACAAGACCTAGAAGAGTGATAACACAGCCATATGATTATTCTGTTCAGGATTTGGTCAACAAAATTGATGAAGGTGAAATTGAGATTAGCCCAGACTATCAACGTAATTATGTCTGGGATGTTAATGATGAAAAGGAAAACAAAAGATCAAGACTGATCGAATCTTTGCTCTTAAACATACCAATTCCTGTGATCTATTTTGCTGAAACAGAAACGTTAAAATATGAGGTAATTGATGGTCAGCAACGTTTAAGAACCTTTCAGGATTTTTTGAACGATGAATTTTCTCTTGATAACTTGGAAGTTAGACAAGATGTAAATGGAAAGAGTTATTCTCAGCTTGAGCAGAGAGACAAAGATGAGATTAGAAAAAGGTCTATACGTGCCATTGTGATTCTCAATGATTCAGACGAAGAAGTTAAATATGAAGTTTTTGAACGTTTGAATTTGGGAAGCATACAGCTTACCCCTCAGGAAATACGAAATAATACATTTCGAGGCTCTTTCAATGAACTTTTGAAAGAACTTGCAGCTAATATAAAATTTAGAGAGTTATTACAGCTACGACTAAAAAGCGATCAGAACAACATGGCATATGAAGAATTAGTATTACGCTTTTTCGCATACCATGAAAGCAAATTAAAGCGCACGGAACAACTGAGTTATTTTCTGACTAAGTATATGAAAGATAATAAAGATGCGAGCGACAATAAAATAACAGAATTGCGCGATTTATTTCATGAAACAATTAAAAAAATTGATAAATATTTAGGAAGTGATGCATTTTCTCTTTTCAACAAAAGACATAACAAATTAAACTCAACATCAAATAGACTTGTATATGAAGCTGAAATGTTGGCTTTTTCCCAAATAGAAGAAGTGAACATAACAGTAACCCCCGACAACTTTAAAAATAAGTTACTAGAACTTATGCAAAACGATGAAGACTTTAAAAAAGCAATAAGCAGTGCTGGTGGGCGTAAAATTGAAGAGAGGGTTAGTGCTGTAGTACAAATACTAACTGAAGACCAATGAACGAACGAACCAAAAATATATATGAGGTTTTAAATAAATTTTCTGGTAACGATGGCGAGCCAAAAAATGATATTGAAAAATACATTCTAAAATCTATGTGGATAATGATGCTGTCTGAATTTGAAGGTTTTATTAAAGAGCTTGTAGAAAATCATATTGACAAAATAAAAAATCATAAAATAGAAAACATTCATGCTTGTATCTTATTAACTCATTTTGAACCCACGAACAAGAGTAGCTCTTCTGTTGAAAAACTTATAGAGGCTTATGGCAAAGAGCCAAAGAATATAAATTACAAGAAGTTTACTAAAGACAATACCCCAAAATACAAAAAGAAACCCGTAGTGAAATTATTCAATTCTTTAGGTACTATATTTTCTCTTGACGAGCTAACGGAATTAACAAAGCTTGATAGTATGGGGTCTACAAGAGATTCAATTGCTCATGGCGACAAAAATATCCAAATAACCGCCACAGAACTCAAAAATAATATTGACGACCTTACGAAGATAGCCTCCATTCTCGCAAAAAAAATTAAATAGCCTTTGCGCGAACGAGTATGTCACTCGTTTGCAACGTTCATGCAAAAATCTAACAATTGGGCTGGGCATGAACGTGAGGAATGGGTGGCATACCCATTCCTGCAAAGGACTGGTAATTACGGTGACAGTTTACTAAATACGATTACGGTGACAGCTCACTAAATACACTTAATTATGCGCATGTTCGAGAAAAAACAAAAAGGTCGCCACCTCTACAACTTTATCTTTGATCTCCTGTGTGATACTATCACTTCATCATAAACAGCCAAAGAATGAGGGCAAATATGACCAAACTTGAAGATATTGAAAAATCTGTTTCGAGCCTGTCGCCAGATGAAATGGCAACCTTTCGTAAATGGTTTGATGCGCTTGACGCCCAGCAATGGGACGCGCAAATAGAGGCCGATGCCAAGGCTGGTAAGCTTGATGCTCTTGCCAAAGCGGCCTTTGACGACCACAAAGCGGGCCGAACCACAAAGCTATGAGCCATTTTGCCAGTCCCGCTTTTGGGCGTTGTTATGAGAAGCTGCCAAACCATATTCAAAAGTTGGCGAATAGCAAGTTTGAACGCCTAAAGGACAATCCAACTCACCCCTCGCTCCATCTCAAAAAAGTAGGGAATTATTGGTCTGTTCGTGCAGGGCTGCGTTATCGCGCTTTGGCAATGGAAGTTGACGAGGGCTTGCTATGGTTTTGGATCGGCTCTCATGCTGACTATGACAAGCTTATAAGGTAAAAAAATCGTGCGATGAAGGCGATGCCCCATCACAGGATGTGTGTATGGAATGGAAGGACACATAATGACTGATATTAAAGAAATAAAAGCCGCTTTTAAATGCGCTGGCCACAAAGCCATTCACGGCACACAATTTGAACGCTCTGGCCATTTTGTTGCCGATACCCTAAAAGAAAAACAGGATGACATGTCAAAAGAAAAAGAAAAAACCCAGCAGGAAGGTGTTTGTAACACCTTCCTCATATTCATGCAAAAAAATGTTTGCCTTAAAACATTGTTCATCATAACGACACAGAATGGCATGAACGTTGCGAAGCAGTTACAAACTGCTTCGCGCAAGGAACATCCCGATTCCTGCGAAACTCACGCCAATATCCCAAAGGTTTTATATTATGAAGACTATAGTTCTGCCGCTCATTTCTTGTTTCATGTTGTTTTTTCAATTCCCCATAAAAGCCGATGCGGCGCAAGAACAGGCTGCACTCTCTCTTAATCTTGAAAGCCTAAAAGCCTTAAGAGATGATTTTTTAAAAGTGGCAGCACTGGCGAAGGTGAATATTACAGCTAAAGACATTCAGATTGAAAACCTCCCTGCTCCGCACGGATCGCCAAAATTCTCAAAAGAAAAAATGGCCGTCTATATTTTTTATAATGATAAAGAGGTTTTAAAGGTGGGTAAGGATGGCAGCGAGCAAGGCCAACGCTTCCGCTACCAACACTATCACCCAAACAAAACAAACAGTAATTTGGCAAAATCGATCCTAAAAGACAAAGAGTTTAAGGCAGACATTACACTCAATGAAAGCAATATATCTGATTGGATGAAGAAAAATTTGAGCCGTGGGCATTTTTTCATAGACAAAAAGATGGGTTCCCTGACGCTGAATTTACTTGAAGCCTTTCTTCAAAGCCACCTGAATCCAAAATATGAAGGCTCAAAAAGCCAAAGGCGAAACAAGGGATAAAAATACCCTTGCTTCGCCTTCCTTGTTGCTTTGTGAACTGTTATTGCATTATCTCACTTTACCGCCAATTTTGTGGCATTTGGCGGATGAGGTTACGATGAAGCCTTTGCCTTTGCATTTATTATGACCAGCACAAGCATTTTTGCACCTTTACAGGCCGCTTGACCTTTACAGGCATTTACGCCGTAACATTTTACTTTGCTTTTCATGCCTGCTGAGGCTGGGGCGTTAACAGCGCCGCTTAATAATAGAGCTGCGGCTGATGCTGCCAAGACGGCGCTTGATTTTTTTGAAAAGTCCATAGAACTACTCCCAATTGATTACGATTAATAAAACAGTTCCTGACAGCTAAAATCGCCTCAAGAACCACCGTAACCTTGGCACACACTATCGACTTTTTTCAAATCAACTCACCGTCACTTTTTTGTTAGAAGAAATGATGAGCCAGCACAGAACATCCCATTCTCCAGCGTTAAGACGCTTGTTGCAAAGGATCATCCGTAAAAATGCCTGTTATGTCAGGGCGTTTTTCAGGGGGAAACAGGCTGTCAAGGTCTTGAATCCATAGATAATGATAATCAAAATCTTGGCCAAACGCAGCACCCTTTTTAAGCGCCTCAATAAAAGCGGTCTCCACAGGCACACCCATTTCCGTTTTCACAAAATTAAGATGCCCCTCTTCATCATATTCCGACTTAGAAATAAGATAGCCGTAAACCGCCTCATCGTTGGGTTCTTGATAGACTTTAAACACAAGATAAGGCTTGCCTTCAGCATCATATCTATCGTCAATTACCTTCATCATCATAATCTCCTTTCATCAAGGCTGGAAAGATTGTATTGGTTATCTCTTAATTAGAATATGGTGATGAATGGCTAAAAAACAAGAAGGGCAGGCAAATATTGCCCACCCTTCCTTTTTATACTCCTGTCACCCAGATAGCCGCACTTTCAGCAGGATCTTTTGCCCTCTGGCTGCGTTCCGCCCTTCAACCAATGCTACGGCATTGCTTTTCAGGACGCGCCTTTCCAGAAGACAAAATTTCTCACCTGAATT
>JAJRPZ010000093.1 GCA_024280495.1 Alphaproteobacteria bacterium | reverse complement strand
CCCCAAGCCATATAGAGGCTAGGGGCTTTTTTTTATGAAATCAGGATGTTCTTCGTGAGCTGTTTACAAATCAATGGTGATAAGGGTTAGATGGCCCCTTAAGTTTTTTTATTTTTTTTTCTCTATACAAAGTAAAAAGCCCCCCTGAAATAACAAGAACTGCCCCAATGTACGTGATATTTTTCGGACTCTCTCCCCATAAAATATAGCCCGCTATAAGCGCCAATAAAAAACCCATATAATCAAAAGGCGCGAGGGATGAAACAGGGGCTAATCTAAAGGCGTGGATAAATCCATACTGAGCAATACCACCAGTAATACCAATGAGAACAAAATAGCCCATATCAAAAAGTGTCGGTGTTATCCAAACAAAAGGAAGGGCTATGAGAGAAAAGACAAGGCTGACCAAAACGTAATATAAAATAATAAGTGTATTACTGTCTTCAAAGGCGAGGCGTTTGCCCATAATGACAGACACCCCTGTGAAAAGTCCGCTTGCAACAGCAAAAAGCCCAAAAACTTGAAAGGTTTCCATTCCTGGTTCAAGGACAAAAACCACCCCTAAAAACCCCATGAAAGTAGCTACCATACGCAGAAAACCAATGTGCTCCTTTAAAATAGGAATGGCAAGAAGGGTCATAAAAAGAGGAGACGTATAAGAAAGTGTATAAAGAGAAGCAAGGGGAAGTTTCCTGCAGGCAATCACATAAAAACAAAGGGATAAAAACATTAATACCCCCCGTATAATTTGCCCTTTAAAATAATTTGTTTTTAAAATATGCCCCTTGGTTTTAAGTTTTTTATTCTCGAATATCCCGAGAAAAAAAAGAGGTATCAAGGCAAACAGAGACCTGAAAAAAATAATTTGAAAAAAAGAATAATGGCCTGGTACAAAACGCATAAGGCTATCTTGGATGGTATAAAGAAAAAGAGAACCTAAGAGCAAAAAAGCGGCATAGGGTAGTCTTGACGTTGTTTCTTGATGGGTTTTGATCCCTGGAAGCATGGTAGAAATATCGTCTATTGTTAAAGATGGTTTTAGTCTAGCAATGAAAAAATAGAAACGCAAATATGGAAAAGGCTATTTTTGTCACAAGAATAAGGTTACAACTTAGATAGATATATTATAGACGTCGCCCCTTACGCCTCGTGTAATCAAGAAACTAATCAACTATAAGAGACTGTTTTTCATGAATAATGCCCCCTTGAACATTGATTGTATTGACCCTGATCATTTTTATGAGGAAAGTTTGGAGGAAAAAGCCCCTATAGATCCCCATGCTTATCTCGAAGGATTAAACAAACCACAGCGTCAAGCCGTGGAGCAAATCCAGGGTCCCGTTTTAGTGCTGGCAGGGGCAGGTACTGGAAAAACAAAAGTTCTCACCACTCGTATTGCTCATATTCTTTTAAAAGGGCATGCAGTACCAGGACAGATTTTGTCAGTGACCTTTACCAATAAAGCTGCTCAGGAAATGCGTCACCGTGTGAGAGATATGATAGGACCAGGTGCAGAAGGCGTGTGGTCAGGGACTTTTCACTCTTTATGCGTCCGTATTTTAAGGCGTCACGCCGAACTTATCGATCGCCAAAGTAATTTTACGATTCTTGATACCGATGATCAAATCCGCCTTATCAAGCAAATTTTAAAGGCTGAAAACATTGATGAAAAAGCCATGCCAGCACGACATGTTCATTTTTTCATTGGCCGTTGGAAAGATCGTGCCCTTATGCCTGATAAAATTCCAACATCGGAACAAACTCAATATCATCCTGGGGGCAAGGTAGAAGATCCCGTCATCAAAGTTTATAAAATTTATCAAAAACGTCTCGAAATTTTAAACGCCATGGATTTTGGTGATTTAATTCTGTTAACCCTTGAATTATTCCGCCGTCGCCCTGATGTTCTTGACCTTTATCAACGACAGTTTAAATATATTTTGGTGGATGAATACCAAGACACAAATGTATCACAATATTTATGGTTGAGGCTTTTAGCACAACATCATAAAAATATTTGTTGTGTTGGGGATGATGACCAATCTATTTACAGCTGGCGGGGAGCGGAAGTTACGAATATTTTGCGTTTTGAAAATGATTTCCCTGGGGCGGTTGCAGTGCGTTTGGAAGAAAATTATAGATCAACACCCCATATTTTAGCCGCGGCTAGTGGTCTTATCTCCCGTAATAAAAACCGCCTTGGAAAAACCTTATGGACCCAAAAAAAAGAAGGGGCTCCCGTTCGGGTGAAAAGCGTGTGGAACGGTGAGGAAGAGGCGCGTTTTGTGGCAGAAGAAATTGAAACGTTACAGCGCCAACAACAAAACCTATCAGATATCGCTATTTTGATTCGCGCATCCTTTCAAACTCGTGAATTTGAAGATCGTTTTATTGCCCTTGGTATTCCATATCGGGTTATTGGCGGCCCTCGTTTTTATGAGCGCCTTGAAATTCGGGATGCCATGGCTTATCTACGTATTGTTTATCAACCAAGTGACAGCCTTGCATTTGAGCGAATCATTAATACACCACGTCGTGGTATTGGTGCAAGTTCTCTTCAAATCATCAACCAATATGCCAGACTTGAGGGAATCCCCCTGTTGCAGGCAGCCAAGATTTTAGTTGAAACTGATGAATTAAAAGGAAAGGCCAAATCAGGGTTACGATCTTTGATTATGGATATTCATCGTTGGCAAAACATGCTTTCTAAGAAAGGGTCGAAAAACCTTGAGGTAGATGAACTTGCCCGTCATATACTGGATGAATCTGGTTATACTTTAATGTGGCAGAAAGATAAATCTCCAGAAGCCAGTGGTCGTCTTGAGAACCTAAAAGAGCTTGTGGATGCTTTAAAAGAATATGACAGCCTTGGGGATTTTCTCGAGCATGTGAGCCTTGTTATGGAAAATACAAAAAATGCGGATTCATCGGCAGAACTCGTTACATTAATGACTTTGCACAGTGCCAAAGGTCTCGAATTTGATACGGTCTTTTTGGCAGGTTGGGAAGAAGGCACTTTTCCCCACCAAAAAAGCATTGATGAAGGAAACTCTGAGGAAGAACGACGTCTGGCCTATGTTGGGATTACTCGGGCTAAAAAGCGCGTCATTATCACAACGGCCATGAACCGTTTAATCCATGGAAGTTGGCAAAGCTGTGTCCCCTCTAGGTTTTTAGAAGAGCTTCCCCTTGAACATATTCAAAGGGATGATTCTACCAGTGCCTTTAAATTTAATCCGCGATCAGTTCATAATTCTTATGACATTTTGTCAGGTTCTCAAGGCTACGGCCACAAACATAAGTCGAAAAAAGAAACTTTAAAACCCGCAAGATCCTATCAAAAAGAAATAAAAACCTTTGATATAGGGGATCGGGTGTTTCATATAAAATTTGGTTATGGTCAAGTTATTGCTCTTTCTGGTGATAAATTAGAAATTCAATTTGATCACAGTGGTTTCAAAAATGTTGTGGCGGGTTTTGTTAAACCTGCTTCCGAAGTTTAAAGCCAGCCTCCAAAATGCAAAGCCACCCCCTAAAATTCAAAGAAAGAGATAAAAATGATTTGGAAATTTCATATTAAAACAGAAAAAGATTTAGCTTATATTTTGGCCGATGAATTGGGTGGTATCTTGACGGCAACCTCAGATGGCATGGCAAAGTATGGGACGATGATAGTCTCTCTTTTCGAAGATAAAAAAGATCAAATGCTGTGGACTTTGGAAGGAACCCTGGAAAGCGAGCCCCAGGAAAATGATTTACGTCGTGTTATTGATTCAATGAGTGATACCTTATTAACTCAAAAAGGTCTTAAGTTACCTTATGAAATGTCCATTGAAAAATTGCCTGATATTGATTGGCTTGCGGAAAACCGCAGGCAATTTCCTGCCCTTGAAATTGCAGGATTCTATATTTATGGATCTCATATTAAGGCACCAAAATCTCAAAAAAATATTACCTTAAAAATTGATGCTTCCACAGCTTTTGGTACAGGAAATCACGGCACAACCCATGGATGTTTGCAGGCCTTGCAAGATTTAAAATCCCAAGGACTTAATCCTCAAAACCCTTTGGACCTTGGAACGGGGACGGGGATTCTTGCCATGGCAATTTCAAAGCTGTTTGATGTTAAGGTTCTGGCCACAGATCTTGATGTGGAAGCCGTTGAAAAAACAAAATATAACGCCATTGAAAATGATTTGGGAAATAAAATTAATGTGTTGCTAGCCGATGGCTTTCAAAATTCCGATCTTCAAAAAAAAATGCCCTTTGACTTGATTATTGCTAATATCTTAGCGGGCCCTTTAATGGATATGGCACAAGAACTAAAACGATGTTTGAAATCCGGTGGCACATTGATTTTATCAGGCATTTTAGACCATCAAGTGGCAGGGGTTAAAAAGGCTTACCAGGATGATAACGTTTGTCTTATTTCAGAGACTCTCCGAAGTGAATGGGCGACTCTTGTTTTTGAAAAGGCAAAAGAATTCCCAAAACTCTCTAATTCCAGTGACAAAAAACATAGTGACTCATAATAATGCCTGATCTTATTTATATTGCAGGGCCAACGGCCAGCGGAAAATCAGCCCATGCCCTAGAACAGGCTCTAAATAATAACGGCATATTAATTAATGCCGATAGTATGCAGGTTTATGCTTCCCTGCAACTTTTAACAGCGCGGCCCCACGGGGAGGTCCTCACCAAAGCACCCCATCGATTATATGGCCATATTCAAGATCCAAATGAACATTATTCCGTTGCTAGGTGGCGTCATGAGGTCATCATAGAGATTGAAAAGGCGCTTTTACAAAAAAAAAAACCTATTATTGTTGGTGGCACGGGACTTTATGCAAAGGCTTTGTTCGAGGGGTTAAGTCCTGTGCCTGAAATAACTCCTCAAATAAGGGAGGATTTACGAGGGCGCTCCCTTGACTCAGATGGCCTTGACTCCCTTTATCAAGAACTCTCTCAAAAAGACCCCAGAGCCCATAGAATTTTAAAATCCAATGATACTCAACGCATAGTTAGAGCCCTTGAAGTTGCTTTATCCACGGGAAAAACATTAGCCCATTGGCAATCTCAACCTGCAACCCCCCTTCCCTATTCCGTTCATAAAATTTTATTGAATCCTGACCGCGCGATGGTTGTTGCAAGAGCAGAAAAACGTTTAAGAGAAATGTTTAAGGAGGGAGCCATCGAAGAAGTCCAACACCTATTAACCCAATGCATCCAAAAGGACGTACCCCTTTATAAAGCCGTTGGCGTTCGTGAAATCAAGGCCTATATTGAGGGTAATTTAACCAAAGAAGAAGCATTTGAACGATCTTTGATTACGACCAGGCAGTACATCAAGCGTCAACAAACTTGGTTCCGTCATCAAATGATATTTGACGACGTTAAATCCACAATAAACTAACGATAATAAAGATAGGAAGAAGAATACCGCAAGACCAAAGCATATAACCAAAAAATGACGGCATGGCTATTTGTTCTTTTTCAGCAATTGATTTGATCATAAAATTTGGTGCATTTCCGATATAGGTCATGGCTCCCATAAAAACGGACCCTGCAGAGACTGCCAACAATGTTTTTGCTTGAGTGGTCATCAGAGAAATGGGGTCGCCGCCAGCTAAGTTAAAAAAGACAAGATATGTTGGCGCGTTATCTAAAACCGATGATAGTCCTCCTGTGATCCAGAAATAGAGCATATTATTAGGACCTTGATCTGTATTCACAAGGGCGACCAGACTTGAAAAAGCGCCCGTATCTCCGACTTTTAACATGGCGATGACTGGCGCCGCTGTAATAAAAATTGCAGCAAATACCTTGAAAACTTCCAGGAATGGTTCCCATGAAAATTTATTTTCCTCTCGCACACGTTTATTGCCCTTTGATAGAGATAAAATGGCAAGGGCAATTAAAATCAAATCCCGTATGATATCTGGAGCTTTCAAATGGGTTTTATAAATTGTCACGCTTAAATCCGTTTCCCAAATACCAGAAAAAATAATAGCAGCGATAGCCATAAGTAAGTATAAAAAATTACGACGCCCCCCAAGCTTTACAATAAAACGGTCATCTTCTTCAGAGTAATGATAAGCCATGCCATCTTTTTTGAATTTATAAGTATCAAGAAAATAAAATATCACTAACAGAGGTACAGTGACCGTTAAAAAAGGTCCGAATAAATGCGTCGTTGGCCAAAAGAAATCAATACCATTTAAAAATCCAAGAAATAAAGGGGGATCTCCAACGGCTGTCAAAGACCCTCCAATATTACACACCAAAAAAATGAAAAAGATAACCAGGTGACGTTTACTTTGACGGTTTTGATTTACATGTAAAAAAGGTCTGATAAATAACATAGCCGCCCCCGTTGTTCCAATCCAACTGGCGACAAAGGTCGTTACTGCCAAGTAAAATGTATTAAAATAAGGGTTAGCCTTGGTTAAAATATCAATTTTTATGCCCCCTGCAATGACATAAAGAGAAAAAATAAAAATAATAAAGGGAATAAAGTGATGAAGATACGTATCCAATACTTCGCCAACCGTTGCCATGATTCCAAATTCCACGGTAATCATAAACAATGTCACGAGGGCCCACGCAAAGGATACCTTGCCAAAGTGTGCATGCCAAAAATTTGGTAAAATTAGTGGCATAACCGCAAGAGAAAGCAAAATACCACAAAATGGTACTGCCCACATAAGGGACATAGTGGCACCCTCAAGGCCCGACGCGTTGCAGGGCAAAGAGCACAGAATAAGAAATGCAATAAATTGAGTCAAAATTTTCATGCCTTAAGCTTTAAAATAAGTTATTCAAAATATCACCCACAGCTTTTTCTACGGCTTTTTCCAAGGGAGGCTGTGGTTTTATTTCAGTTTTTTGTTGCTGTTTTGGTTGATTTTCCGTCTCTTTTTTTTGTTGCTGCACCCCAAAGACACTGTTCAAAATATTAGTAGTGCCTCCATCACCATTGTTGATATTATCCACTATGCCACCAATGACGTTCTGCACAAAATATTGTTTTAAAGCCGATGCTTTAATAGTATGCCCAGGATTATCTAGAGGTCCATAAAAATCAACATCAAAAGGAGGAATATCTTTTGCATCCAAAACAACATGGGCAGACAAAGTCATTTTATAGGCTGGTAATGAAAAACTTCCTTTTGCTGTGACTTTGGCCTTAATGGCATCAAGATCGAATTTTTTGATTCGAACAATACCCTTTGAAATTATCGTCACCGCATTGATAGATTTGAAATTCGTTGTGCCACCTGAAAATGCCGTATTCAATAGATGAAGGGCTGATCCGATATTTCGTGAAGATTCTAAATCATTCACAACACGGTCAAGATCAAAACCACTAATACGACCAGAGGACCCCTTAAAATTCATAGATCCTGCCAGATTTGATACATATTGATACATGCTTTGACCACTTGTGGTAATATCCGCATCCAAACTGAATTGACCTTTTATAATTTTAATGGATGCATCAGAAGGTGAAATGTTCTTAAGCTGCGCATTCTTGAGATGTGCCGTTAAAGTGATGGGTTGGCCTTTTTGCGAGGACACACGAGCCTTTAAGGTTAATTTACCCCCATATAAATTCCCCGTTAAATCACTGACATCCAAGATACCATTGGCAACCCGTAACGTTGTTTTTAAATCATCAAAAACAAGAGACCCTTTTTTCAATTGAGGCGCCGATAAAGAAATATCGCCATCAAAACTTTTCAAAACCTCAAGGTCTATTTTTTTATGACTCCATCTTAATTTTTTTGGTTTTTTTACTTTTAGAGGCGTTCTAGAAACCTGGATCAGATTTTGATTTTCTCTTTCAAAATTTGCGATCAAACGATCTAGATCAAGTTTAGATAAAGTTAATTTTGCCGATATTTTTGGTTTTGTGCGTGCTAGAAACAAATCCATATTTCCAGCAAAAGTTAACGTCTCATTATGCATGCGTACATGAAATTTTTCCAGTTGCACTTTAAGTCGTTGGGGTACATCTCCCGCTAGGTGTGCCGTAATACCAAAGGAAGTCAATCTTTTAGGCGGTGTCGTCACATCCAAATGCATCAACGTTCTAGAAAGATTTTTACCTTTTGCTGAAATCTTCATGTGAGGTTTAATGCTTTTGTCTTTCATTTCTAATTTTCCATCCACAGATATAGTAGCACCTGCTGCATGAATATTAGATGTCAAACGAAGAGATGATAATGCTCCCAATGCCGTTCCCTTTAATTTCATGGGCCCCAGATTTTTTGGTAATGAAACATCAAAAAGGCGCGCCAATGCAGGAATATCAGCCGTTTGCAACTCATAACGATAAGAGCCTTTATCACCCCAGTTTTTTACAGAAAAATCGCCATTAAGCCTTGCTTTACCCACATCTAAATCAATATTTTTCAAAGAAATATTTTTATCTTCATAGGAAAAATCTGTTTTCAAGGAGAATGCATCCTGTACAAAGGTAGGTAAATCTTTTAAAGGAACATCAAGAGCCTGGAGTAAATTGCGAGATTTTCTAGCCTTAATGGCAAAACTTCCTGAAAATGCACCAGAATACCTCGAGCTTGGTTTCAAAGTAATGCGCACATCACCTGGCATCAAATGTAGTTTTAGAGCACCGCTCATTGGAGCCAATTCCATATCTAAAGCGCCATTGGCCTGAAATGGTGGTAATGAAAAAGTTATATCGTCCAAACGAAAAGAAGTTGATGAGACCGTTAATTTAGAAGATAAAACATATTTTTCTTTTAAGGTTTTTGGCAAATTTAATGAGGGAAGTAACGACTTCAACGAAGATAGTTTCCCCTCTAGTATTAAGTCAGAATTAAGGGATTTTTTTACCAGGTCCACATGACCGATCACTTTGGCCTTATTGCCAAAAGCCTTTAATACAAAATTCACGGGCATGGGCTCGCCATAAGTCAATGCACCTATTTTTCCTTTCGCAGAAATGTTTTGGGATAGGGTCTCAAGCTCGAGATCAAACTCATAAGGACCTTCCAAATTTTCCAAACGTACGCTGAGATTAATTCCCTCCGCTTCATAATCATTATGTCCGTCAAGATAAGAAAACTTACCGTCCTTGATTTTAATCTTTTCAATGCGGAGCTGAAAAGGCGACGGGGTCTCTTCTAATGTTTTTTCTTTTTTCTTTGAGGTTTTTAGGTCATGGTCCAGCATTATTTCCCGATTACCTTGTCCGCGTTCTGGACTACTTGACATCATTTCGAGGAAAATTTTGGGTTCTTTAAGAACGATTTCATCCACTTGAATTTGCCCTCGGAATAAAGGTAAAATAGATAAAATAACCTTGAGCTCTTTCACCTTGGCAAGAGCATCTTTTTTATTTTCTGGAAGGGAAGCGACTTCAATATTCGATAATTTTAAATAGGGACGTGGTAGGACGCTAAAAGTAATATCTCCTTTAAGGGTAAGCTTTCGCCCCGTTAAAGAGTCTACTTTGGTTGTGATTTCTGATTTATAAGAATTAAGACTGATGAAATAAGGAGAAATCGCCAATAGCAGCAAGAGTGCTAAGATAAGTGTTCCTAGGTATTTTAATACTTTAAGCAAGACGATTCCTCTTTGTATTTTGAGATCTCTTGCTATTCTACAACTTCCAGACTAAAAGGGAAAGAGAGACTGAAAAAAAATAGAAAAAAGAAGACAAGACCATGAATAACGCCTCTTCTTTCCTTGAGAAAATAAAAAAAATAGACCCCTACCTCTTGTTTTCTTTGCTGAGCATCACTGGCATAGGTCTTATCTCTTTATATTCCGCCGCAGGAGGTCACTTCTCCCCTTGGGCATCAAAACAGGCTATTCGCTTCCTCCTTGGTTTTACCTTGATGATTATCATAGCTTTGATTGACGTGCGCCTTTGGCGTACTTATTCTTATGCTCTCTACGGCGCTTCGATTTTTCTATTAATATTTGTTGAATTAAAAGGCCACATCGGCATGGGAGCACAACGCTGGATTGACCTTAAGCTTTTTCACCTTCAACCCTCTGAGCTAACCAAAGTGACCCTTATCATGGCTCTTGCCCATTATTTTCACCATAAAAATCACTCTGCCCTTTCAAGCCTTAGAACCTATATTATTCCCCTTTGTCTCATAGCCCTTCCTTCTATTCTCGTGATGCGACAGCCCGACCTTGGAACCATGCTGATTCTAGTTGCAACGGGGAGTGTTGTCATATTTATGGCGGGTATTAAAATGTGGAAAGTCCTCACGGCAACAGGTTTTGCCATTTCTGCCCTCCCCCTTTTATGGATAAATATGCATACTTATCAAAAAAAACGTGTTCTCACCTTTTTAAACCCAGAAAACGACCCCCTTGGAACGGGATATCATATTATGCAGTCCAAAATTTCCATTGGATCTGGTGGCTTATGGGGTAAAGGCTTTTTAAAAGGAACCCAAAGCCAGTTACAATTTCTACCTGAAAAACAAACGGATTTTATTTTTGCACATTTTACCGAGGAATTTGGCTTTTTTGGTGGCAGCCTTTTGATTCTTTTATATGTTTTTTTTAGTCTTACCCTATTAAAGATGTGCCTTGAGTGTAAAAGTTATTACGCTAGACTTTATGGTATCGGGTTCCAGGCTCTTATTTTCTTTTATGTTTTCATTAACATCGGAATGGTCATGGGCATGTTACCCGTTGTGGGGGTCCCTCTGCCCTTTATGTCCTATGGTGGCACATCAATGATTTCACTTCTCATTGGCCTTGGGGTTTTTCTATCCACTTACATCCATAGAAATTTTCGTTTTGGATGCACTTATTCCTGACCAGTCTCTGACCTGCCGAAACTGTGTAGATTCCTTCTGCATTTTGCTGTGCTTTTAAATGTTTATTATGTTAATCTGGAAAAGTAAATTTCAAAAAAGGCCTTTAGGATATGTCTTTGTCAAAAACATCATCAAAACCAACGGTTGCTGAAGAAGCAAAATCCATTGTGTGGGCAATTGTTATTGCCCTCTTGATTCGTAGCTTTTTATTCCAGCCTTTTGTAATCCCATCTGGTTCCATGAAACCTAATTTACAAATTGGAGATTTTCTCTTTGTTTCTAAGTATTCCTATGGGTTCACCAAGCACGCTTTGCCGTTCAGTATGCCCTTGATTCCAGGGAGAATCCTTCAGTTCGATAAACCTAAAATTGGTGATGTTGTTGTTTTTAGAGGGCCCTTTGATCCAGATACAGACTACATTAAGCGCGTTGTTGGATTGCCAGGTGATGTTATACAAATGCGCGATGGCATCCTTTATATTAATGATGTGACCTGCCCTGTGGAGCCTGATGAAGATTTTGTAGATGATCTTTGGATTGAACGTCAACGGGGGCTTGCGGACAAGCGTATTGTGGAAATAGATCGCCAACGTCATATCCCTCGTTATGTTGAAACCCTGCCCAATGGGGTTAAACATTTTATTCTTAAGAAAGAAAAATTTGGCCAAGGCATGTTGGATAATACACAAGCTTATGTTGTTCCTAAAAATCATTATTTCATGATGGGTGATAATCGTGATGAATCAGGGGACAGTCGCGTTCTTCGTCAAATTGGTTACGTTCCCGAGGCACATATCATAGGTCGTGCGCGTATTATTTGGTTTTCGACCACGGCACAATGGTGGCAAATATGGAAATGGCCCATCTCCATTCGCTTTAAACGCCTTTTTAAAACCATTGATTAAGAGATAAATTAAAAACGTGGCTCTTTCTTCCCCACCTAAATCCAACTTTGGAAAACTTGAAGCAATTCTTGATTACAAATTTAAGGATTTACCTTCTTTACGCCAGGCTTTATTGCATGCCAGTGCAAGCCAAGCTAAAAGTGCTGCTCATAACAGTTATGAGCGTCTCGAATTTCTAGGGGATCGGGTTCTTGGTCTATGTGTTGCTGATATGCTTTATAAAGCTTATCCCCATGACAAAGAAGGCCATTTGGCAAGGCGCCACGGCCTGTTAGTTTCCATGGAAACCCTTGTGAAAGTTGCTGAAAGTTGGTCCCTTGGGGACTATATTCTGGCAGAATCTAAGAACTTTGCCCATAAACGTCCCTCTATTTTAGCCGATGGGGTTGAATCTATTTTAGGAGCTATTTACCTTGAATCAGGATTGGCCCCTGCTAAAGAAATTATCCAAAAATATTGGAAGGATTTGGTCCTAGATCTTGCGGTGGCACCAAAGGATCCCAAATCAGCCCTTCAAGAATGGGGGCACAGTAAAGCCTTGGAAATTCCTAATTATACTGTATTAGAACAAAAAGGACCTGATCATGATCCGATATTTCATATGAAAGTATCATTGGGATATTATAAGGGAAAAGAATTAACGGCCACGGCCAGTGGATCATCCCGTAAAAAAGCTGAAAAAGAAGCTGCCATCGTTTTGTTGGCGCAAGTGACCCTAGATTAAAAAAGTAGAGTAAAATTTAAATGACGTCTGAATTAAATAATACACGCGCTGGATTTGTCAGCATTATTGGCCTAACGAATGTGGGGAAATCCACATTGATGAACGCCCTTGTGGGGAGCAAGATTTCCATCGTCTCTCATAAGGTACAAACAACCAGGCAACGTGTTTTGGGTATTATGATTCGCGAAAAAACTCAAATTGTTTTTGTGGACACACCAGGATATTTCAAACCAAAAAAACGCCTCGATCGTGCCATGATTTCATCGGCTTTAACGGCACCAAAAGATGGAGATATGACATTTGTTCTGGTGGATCCTTTGAAATCTCATTTTGAAGAACACCTTGAACTTATTGAAAAAACAAACTTTCCCAAAGGGTCTCCCCTTGCTCTCGTCATTAATAAGATTGATCTCGTATCAAAGCCAGAATTGTTATCCAGAATTGAAGCCTTCACCACAGCACACCCTTTTGACGAAGTGTTTTTAATTTCTGCTTTAAAAGCTAAGGGGTTGGATGACTTGTTAACTTATGCAACGAAAACCTTGCCCGAAGGTCCTTGGTTATTTCCCGAAGATCAAATGACTGATATGCCATCGCGTTTATTGGCGGCTGAAATTACGCGGGAAAAAGTTTATAAATTCCTTCATCAAGAACTTCCCTATGCCATTCATGTGGAAACAGAAAGTTGGGAACAGTTTGATAATGGTGATGTGAAAATTTCTCAAATTATTCACGTATCTAGAGAGTCACAGAAAGGTATGGTTCTTGGCAAAGGCGGGACTAAAATTAGAGAAATTGGCGAGGCTGCTCGAAAAGAATTGTCTTATTTAATGGGATGTGATGTTCATATAAAAAGCCATGTTCGTGTCACAAAAAACTGGTCTGAAAATAAAGAAAATTATGAAATAATGGGGCTCGATTTTAACGTATAAGTTCTTTGCATGATCACTTTTCAAGATAGCGCCCTTGTTCTTACCTCAAAACGCCTTGGGGAACGTCAGTTTATTGTCACCCTTTTGACGGAAACCCATGGTCTTCATAAAGGGGTCTTTCGAGGGACTAGGGCGACTAAATCTTTGATTGAGCCAGGTACTTGTGTCCAAGCAACGTGGAAAGCACGTTTGTCAGACCATCTCGGCACATGGAGCCTTGAACCAACATTTAGCCCCATTGCAGAAATATTAGCTAATTCCCTTGCATTAAAGGGTTTAAATGCCATGTGCAACCTTGCCCTAAAAACACTTCCTGAGCGTGAGAATGCACTTCCCGTTTACACAGCTTTTTTACATGTTTTACATGATATGGTTGAATACCATGGGGAGAAAAATCAAAAATGGCTCAAGCCTTATTGTTACTTTGAACTTTTTTTATTGGAGCAAACGGCCTTAAAACTTGATTTTTCAAGGTGCGCAGGCACAGGAGTAACCCATAATCTCACTTATGTTTCACCTAAAACGGGGCGCGCCGTGAGTCGTGAAGCAGGGGAGCCTTATAAGGATAAATTATTACCTTTGCCAGCTTTTTTAAAAGAGTCAACATCAACACCAATAGAACGCCAAGAAATCCTTGCAGCCCTGGAATTATCAGGGTATTTTCTAATGAGGTGTGTTTTTAATTCCCATGATGGTGATATGCCCAAAGCCCGTACTCAATTACATGCGGCTTTGAAAAAAACTGACCCGACAAATCAACGAGCGCAAATAGCATAGAAGATACAAATGACCCATAGAGAAGATAGAGACGCAACGCAAAATGTCATTCAAGAACCCCTTGACAAAGCCCTTGGCGAACGCTATCTCGCCTATGCTCTTTCGACTATTACGGCGCGTTCCCTTCCCGATGTACGTGATGGATTAAAACCCGTTCACCGTCGTATTTTATATGCCATGCGCGAATCAGGCAATACACCTGAAAAAACTTATCGCAAATCAGCCAGTGCCGTTGGGTACGTCATGATGAAATACCACCCCCATGGTGACTCTTCCATTTATGATGCCATGGTGCGTATGGCACAAGATTTCTCCACCCGTTATATGTTGGTAGATGGCCAAGGAAATTTTGGTAATATTGATGGGGATAATGCCGCTGCTATGCGTTATACTGAGGCGCGTTTATCGCCAGCTGCCATGGAGATTGTGGATGGTATTAACGAGGATGCCGTTGACTTTATGGCGACCTATAACGGTGAAACAACTGAACCCAAAGTTATGCCAACGAGGTTTCCTAACCTACTTGCCAATG
>JAJRPZ010000092.1 GCA_024280495.1 Alphaproteobacteria bacterium | reverse complement strand
GCCCTTTACCATTGCCGATGCGACAACTTTGACAGAAGCAGGTTATGTGGGAGAGGATGTTGAAAATATTATCCTTAAACTTCTTCAATCCGCTGAATATGATGTTGAAAAAGCGCAACGAGGCATCGTGTATATAGATGAAGTAGATAAAATTTCCAGAAAATCTGAAAATCCTTCTATTACACGTGATGTGTCTGGTGAAGGCGTGCAACAGGCTCTTTTGAAAATTATGGAAGGTACTGTCGCTTCAGTGCCACCACAAGGTGGACGCAAACACCCTCAGCAAGAATTTTTACAAGTGGATACATCAAATATTCTCTTTATTTGCGGTGGCGCCTTTGCAGGAATTGAAAAAATTATTTCTCAACGGGATAAGGGGGCAGGTATTGGTTTTGGTGCTGAGGTTAAAGCAGAATCAGACGCAGGTATTGGTGAGCTTCTTGTGAATCTTGAGCCAACGGATCTTGTGAAATTTGGTTTGATTCCAGAATTTATTGGTCGTTTACCTGTTATTACGACTTTAACGGAGCTAGATGAAGATGCCTTGATGCAAATTTTGACAGAGCCTAAAAATGCGCTGGTACGTCAATATCAAAAACTCTTTGATATGGAAGAAGCAGAGCTAACCTTTACAGATGATGCGTTGAAAGCTATTGCAGCCAAAGCCATCAACCGTAAAACGGGGGCTCGTGGGCTTCGCTCCATTATGGAAACGGCGTTGTTGCCAACTATGTATGATCTTCCAGGACAGGAAAATGTTCAAAAGGTTATTATTGATGCTAATGTTATTAATGATGGTGCTAAGCCTGAATTTATTATGAAAAAAATTGAAAAAGCACCCTCAAAGAAAATAGCTAAAGGGTGATCTCTTTTTCATTTTCTTGATTAAAGAGGGTATGACTAAAAAACCACATTTATCAAAATGTGGTTTTTTCTTTTTTTATTAGAGAGATCAAAATATAATTTGAGAAGTAGTATTTTTTTGCTGAAGAAAATCAAAATATTATGTACTCTATGGGGATATTTATAAAAAGAGATTAGGCACCATGGATAAAAAATTAGATATTGAGTTTCAAGATAATCTGCCCGTTCTCCCTTTACGAGACATTGTTGTTTTTCCCAATATGATCGTGCCATTATTTGTTGGCCGTGAAAAGTCAGTGAAAGCTCTTGAGGCGGTCATGAAAAATGATCAGCGAGTATTGCTGTTGACACAAAAAGATTCATCCCTTGAAAACCCGAAGGCAAAAGACCTTTATACGGTGGGAACAATTGCGCAGGTTTTACAGCTCTTAAAGCTTCCCGATGGGACGGTAAAAGTTTTAGTGGAGGGAGAACAACGTGCTCATGTTGTGAAACTTTCTCAGCCTAAACGTTATTTTTCAGCAACCATTAAGGAAATAGTTTCAGATCCCCGTGGGGGAAATACGGCAGAGGTTTCTTCGGAAACAGAGGCACACATGCGCACTGCCGTTAATGCGTTCGAACAATACCTCAAGCTCAACTCAAAAATTCCACCAGAATCTCTTGCTTCAATAACTAAAATTGATGATCCTTATCAATTGGCAGACACTCTGGCTTCCCATTTGACTATCAAAGTAGCGGATAAGCAAAAAATCTTGGAAATTACTTCAGTTTCTGACCGTCTCGAAGCTATTTGTACTTTTATGGATGCTGAAATCAGTGTATTACAAGCAGAAAAAAGAATCCGTGGCCGCGTAAAAACGCAAATGGAGAAATCTCAGCGTGAATACTATTTGAACGAGCAAATGAAAGCCATTCAAAAGGAACTGGGGGACGATGTTGATGCCCTTAGCGATGTTGACGAATTTGAAAAAAAGCTCAAGAAAATTAAACTCAGCAAAGAAGCAAAAGAAAAAGTCCAAAGCGAACTTAAAAAATTCAAATCCATGAATCCAATGTCTTCTGAGGCTTCAGTTATTCGTAATTATCTGGATTGGATATTAAGTCTTCCGTGGAAAAAAATAACCCAAGTAAAAAAAGATATTGTTAAAGCTCAAGAATTATTAGACGAAGACCATTATGGTCTTGAGAAAGTTAAAGAGCGCATTGTCGAATATTTGGCCGTTCAAGCCCGTGTGGGTAAAGTTAAGGGACCTATTTTATGTCTCGTGGGCCCTCCTGGGGTTGGTAAAACTTCTCTTGGGGAATCCATTGCCAGGGCAACGGGCCGCAAGTTTGTGCGCATGGCTCTTGGTGGCGTGCGAGACGAATCTGAAATTCGAGGACATCGTCGTACTTATATTGGGGCTATGCCTGGAAAAGTTATCCAAGGTATGAAAAAGTCTGGGTCTTCAAATCCTCTTTTTCTTTTGGATGAGATTGATAAAATGGGCAATGATTTTCGCGGTGATCCAGCATCTGCTTTATTGGAAGTTCTAGATCCTGAACAAAATTCTGCTTTTAATGATCATTATCTCGAAGTTGATTACGACCTTTCTGATGTGATGTTTGTGACAACGGCCAATAGTCTCGATATGCCACAGCCCTTGCTGGATCGCATGGAAATTATTCGTTTGTCTGGTTATACAGAAGATGAAAAAGTGCAAATTGCCTTGCGTTATTTGATTCCAAAGCAAATGGAACGTCATGGCTTGGCTGATAAGGAATGGGATATTTCTGAAAATGCCATACAAGATATTTTGCGTTATTATACCCGTGAAGCTGGTGTTCGGAGTCTGGAACGTGAAATAGCAAAATTATTGCGTAAAGCTATTAAAGAGATTTTGACGGAGAAATCCAAGAAGACAATTAAAGTCACGGATAAAAACCTCAAGAAATATTTAGGTGTGCGTCGTTATAAATATGGTGAACTTGAATCAGAAGATCGTGTTGGCACAACGACGGGTCTTGCTTGGACAGAAGTCGGCGGTGAGATTCTTTTTGTTGAGGCTGTCATGCTGCCAGGTAAGGGCAAGATGACCATTACTGGTAAGCTTGGCGAGGTCATGCAAGAATCCATTCAGGCAGCGGCGAGCTATATCCGCTCCAAGTCCACGGAATTTGGTGTTATTCCGCCCATTTTTGAAAAAAATGATATTCACATCCACGTGCCAGAAGGAGCCACTCCTAAGGATGGTCCCTCTGCTGGTGTTGCCATGTGTACCTCTATTGTGTCTATTTTAACGAGTATTCCCGTGCGCCGTGACGTTGCCATGACAGGCGAAATTACCTTGCGGGGTCATGTTCTGCCCATTGGTGGCCTGAAAGAGAAATTATTAGCGGCCCATCGTGGTGGCATTAAAACCGTTTTGATTCCTAAGGAAAATGAGAAGGATCTTGAAGAAATTCCTCAAAAAGTTACAGATGGATTGAAAATCATTCCTGTTTCAACCGTGGAAGAGGTCATTGACTTGGCCCTTGTGAAAAAACCACAGGCCGTTGTTTGGACGCCACCCGTTGATGATAAAAAAATGGGTATCACAGAAAAAGTGGCGCCGCAAACTCATTAGGAAAAAAATATTATGAAAAAAAGAACTCACACCGTCTTTTTGACTTCTCTTGTTATTTTGCTAAGTGTGCTTTCTGCTATGTGGATAGTTGGTTTTAACAAGGATCTTGAGTCTGAGGTGATCATCAAGGCACCAGCTGAAAAAGTTTGGGCTGTGTTGTTGGACTTTGGCAAACACAAGGACTGGAATCCTTTTATTAAAAATATTTCTGGAGAGCCAATTATAGGTAAAACATTGTCGGTTACTTTGCAGGCGCCAGGTAAGGATCCGATGTCTTTTGAGACTGCTGTTCTTGTGTCACATTACAAAAAAGAATTGCGCTGGAAGGGGGAGTTTATTATTCCTGGTGTTTTCGACGGCGAGCATTACTTCATGATCAAAGATAACCAAGATGGTACTGTAACGTTGACCCACGGTGAGCACTTTAGTGGTATTTTGATTCCTTTTTTCGGGAGGGTATTCGAGAAAACCCTCGAGGGGTTCAAGCTCATGAACCAGGCCTTAAAAGAACGTTCTGAAGCTTAAAATAATTCTTTTACAAAAATTCCAACGGCAATGATCAAGGTAAAGTATGCAAATAATTTTTGCAGCTTTTTGCCATCAATTTTTGCTGCAATATAAGTTGCGGAGAACATCCCTGAAACCGTGGCAATAAAAAAGAAAAAAAGCATAGGGAATTGCAAAGTGACGCCCGTTTGAATGTCTCCCATGAAACCAATCAAGGATTTTAAAGAAATAATGAAAAGGGACGTCCCTACGGCTTCTTTCATGGGCATACCCATGAGGAGAACCAGAGCAGGAATAATCAAAAAACCACCTCCAGCTCCTAAAAGTCCCGTTGCTAATCCCACAAGGCTACCCTCAAGAATGATAAGAAGGGCAGGGTGGTTGTGGTGAGTGTTTTCTTCTGTTGAGGGTCGTGGCGGCACAGCGCGTTTTCGGAGCATCATAACAGCAGAGACAATCATTAACGCTGCAAAAAGAATAAGGATGCCTTTATCCCTTGTTATCAAGTAAGGGGTTTCCCATAAAATATCAGGAATTGCGGGCATGATAAAAGCCCGCGTAACATAAACGGAAATAACAGAAGGAATGGCAAAGGTAAGGGCCTGTTTTATGTTGAGGCCGCCTGTTTTATAATAACGATAAGCCCCAAAGGCTGCCGTCGCCCCTACAAGCAATAGGGAATATCCCGTGCTGGTTGTCGGATCAATACCCATAAGGTACACAAGGATTGGAACCGTCAAAATAGAGCCGCCCCCCCCAATAACGCCGAGGGTTATTCCCATAAAAAATGCGGCCATATAACCTAAAATCTCAAACATGTACCGGCCCTCTTTTTATGATTTGGTGTTCCATGGCGCTTTTGCCAAAAGCATGGCCATGCCACACCACCCAGTAAGGCCTCCTAACAAAAGACCTGCTCCTGCGAACCCACTGAGCCAGAACCAATTTTCATGGAGAGAAAATCCAAAGAAAATACCCGTTGAAACGATACTGCCTGCGGCGATCATAACTTGGCGTTCTAGGGGAATGATTTTACGTTGGTTTTCTTCAACGGCAAATCCTTGGGAAATCCAAGTATCAATTCCCCCTTCAAGATTCCATATTTTAAGTTCAACACCTTCTTTTGCAATTTTTTCACAGGCCATTTGAGAGCGTTTTCCCGATTTGCACTGAAAAATAAGTCGCTTTCCTTTGTGATCTGGCATGTGATCATGATCCAAGCGAACCAGCGATAGGGGGAGGTTGGTGGCCCCTTGAATATGATGTATTTTGTATTCGATATTTTCCCGTACGTCGACAATAACAGCGTCATTGTTTTTGAGCCATTTTTCAACTTCTTGAGGTGTGGTTTTAAGAATGGTTGTCATGGTGAATATTTCCTATTATTAAATTTGATTCAAAGG
>JAJRPZ010000091.1 GCA_024280495.1 Alphaproteobacteria bacterium | reverse complement strand
ATATTATCTTGTGACATGGTGGTGTGTTCCTATTCCGTTTTTTCAGGACATCTAAGAATACACCACTAAATCTCTCTCAAAAATACCCATACACAACTTTTAGCTATAACTACTCTATCTATCTGAACTTAATATAGGAACCTCTGCAAAAGTTCCAGTCTAGGAGCGAGGGACCACGCCTACAACTTATGGGCGGGGGGGGACGTCTGGAACCTTTTTGGAATCACTATATTATTTACTTGGGTAATATTCTGTGTAAAAGGGCTCCTCGTGCACGGCGCCGTGGTCCCTGTAATAAAATCAATCCACATAAAGTTTTAATGAGAGGATGGAGGTAACGTGCAAGTAATAGATGCCATTTTTTGTTCTTTTGTAAAACTGTAACCCATCCTTTATCAACCAAAATATTCATGGCTTTTTTATAATTTTGGCGACTTTCTTTTGACTGAGAAAGGGCCGCTGCGGATCCGCCGAGCCGTCGCCCATGCTTTGGGATGCTACCGTAAAACTCTACTTTTCGCCCAGGATGTGGCGGAATATAAGTTTTAATATTCAGGTGTTTAAGAAGTTCATAAGAAAAACTCATGTCCTCGCCACATATTTTTAAATCTTGAATACTTTGGGGTGCCATAAAAAGGTAAGGCAACCATTTCTTTTTAAAAAACCATGCATGTCCTACAAAATCCACTTCTACAGTGGTTTTATTGGGATTTTTCCAGCCAATACTGATAAAATTTTTTGGATAAGTCGGCGGATCCATCATAAGAACACCGTTGGTGCCGTATAAGCCCTCTTGTTTTTGCATTTCCGTATGACAGTTTTCAAGCCATCTGCTTCCTGGAATGGTATCATCATCAAACACGCAAACGTAGGGAGAAGAAGCTTTCTCTGAAAAATTAAAACGTCCCCAAACACCCACATTTTTAGAGCTTATTTCAATAACATCAAAACGTTCCTTCAACTCATTTGGAAAAGGAATAGGAGGACCTGAATTAACGGGGTCCTGAAAAATCATTATTTCTTTGGGTTTTAGATTCTGATTTTCCAAAGCTTTCAATTGCATTTCAAGGTTCTCTGGACGTTTATATAGATTAACAATAACGCTAACGTCAAAGGAAGTCTTTTCTGGGTTCCACATCCAGCAATTCTTTGTTTTATATTTTGATTTTGCTTTTTGATAAGAACGAGTAATAGATCCATGGATATATTTATCCAAAGAAGAACCAAAATCAATATAGCAATTATCAGGGTTATTTTGAAATAAAGACATTATCATAGGCTCTGAAAGGGGGCCTGCACAAACCACATAAAGAAGGTCCTTTTTATGCCCATATTCTTTTTTAATTTGCTCCAATAGAACTTTAGCATCACTTTCCCAAAATGAAATACAATCGTCTCCAATGGAGTAATATTTTAATATAGTGAGATTCGCTATTTTTTTACCTAAGCCGACGCTATTTCCAATAATGATGGCATCTCTTTGAAGGGTTTCAATTTTTTTGATGAGCTCTGTATAATTTCCATTGGCGAACATATTAGAAAAAGTTTTATTTCCATTTTTGATGCGGCTGCTATACCAATAATACGCTTCTTTATCACAGCAAGGACAGCTTATGCCATAGTGAATTTGGGGGTCATCAAAGCATAAAGTGGACTCCAATGCTTCTGAAAGTTCCGTTCGATGATTTGGCCCTCTCCAACCTTCTTGTGCGTTGACTGCTCGACCTTGAATGATGGCGCGTTCTCCATCTCCATAACGTAAAAGGGTTATGTTATGTTTATTTTTTATTTGTTCCCAAATATTTTCAAGTGCATCGGAAAGGTATATTTTTGTATGAGGCATGTTTTTTTGCTTTATTTAACAGTTGAAGCCTAAAAATCACTATGTTAAAAAAATAAGTATATTTTTTTAACATAGTGATTATAAATGAAAATTCTCGCGTTCATTGGCACAAGGCCAGAGGCTATTAAAATGGTCCCTCTCATAAAAAAAATGCGAGAAATTGCACCTAATGTCAACTTGAAAGTAGTTTCAACAGGACAGCATAGAGAGATGATTGCTCAGGTGACTAATTTATTTAAGATAACACCTGATATTGATCTTGCCGTTATGACAAAAAATCAATCATTATCACAATTAACCTCTGATCTTTTCCATAAAATTGACGATGTTATCTTAGCAGAAAAACCAGACTGGGTCATTGCACAGGGAGACACGACATCCGTCTTTGTTGCATCAGTGGTTTCTTTTTATCATAAAGTGAAATTTGCACACCTTGAAGCAGGACTGCGAACTCATAATATATTTTCTCCATTCCCAGAAGAATTTAATCGCCGTGTAGCTGGTATTATTGCAGATATTCATTTTGCCCCTACTCTGGATTGCGCAGAGACTTTAAAACAAGAGGGCGTGCCAGAAAATAAAATTCTTGTGACTGGGAACACAGTGATTGATGCTCTTATGGAAATCGAAAATCAGGAAGTTGCACTTGAATTTCAAATGCCTGACCATAAAAAAATAATCCTTGTGACAGCTCATAGGCGGGAAAGTTTCGATAAAATGTCAGATATGTTTCAAGCACTTCTCGAGTTAGCAAAAGAATTTCCAGAAATTCACATTATTTATCCAGTTCATTTGAATCCAATAGTTCATAATAAAGCAATGAACCTTCTTTCTGGTGTTGATAATATTCAACTTGTTTCCCCTTTAGATTATCAATCTTTTGTGTTTCTTATGAAACGCTCTTCCCTCATTCTGACGGATTCAGGGGGCATTCAAGAAGAAGCACCTTTCTTCGGCGTTCCAGTTCTTATCATGAGAGACACTACTGAAAGGCAGGAAGGCGTTAAGGCGGGTGTCGCAAAATTAATTGGAACGAAAAAAGAAAATATTATACAAGCCTTTAGGGAATGTCAAAAAACAGGATTTAAAAAACATTCTATTCTCAATCCCTATGGTGATGGCACTGCTTCTCAGAGAATTACAAACTTTTTCCTTAAAGCTTAAGCTTGATTTTAGTTCTTCTGTGCGCGACAATTGCGAATAAGAATGGTAAAAAAGGCTTCTTCCATGGGAATCAATCAAAAAAAGAAACAGTCACCTGTGATGGTGGTGCATATAATGCCCATCCCCTTGTGTATTTAGATGTTGCAAAAAAAGGTTCCGTGACATGCCCTTACTGCAGTCGTGACTTTACACATGATTTTGATGAGAAAAATGAAACTTGACTCTATTTTAAGCTAGCATCGGACTATAAACCTGCAGAGGATCAACCCACAGCCATAATCCCTATGATTATCTGAAAGATGTTTTGGCTCTTCTCCATTTTGTGTTGGTCGGATTTCAAGCGTACATATCGAAGCCTTTCAGGTCTAATTGCATGCGTTGAAAGAGAGATTCTGGCTTGAAGAATCCATAACATCTCCGCTTAGCTACTTTGATTTT
>JAJRPZ010000090.1 GCA_024280495.1 Alphaproteobacteria bacterium | reverse complement strand
TTCATTATTCATAGTAAGGGGCGGCCGTACAAAAAGAGGTGGTTTAAAGACATCTAATCTTTTTCTTCTTTAGTTGCTTTTTTAATGTCAATTTGCTCTACATCGTCATCCAAATGAGATTGGTAATAATTTTCATAGCCATAAATATAGCGAATCACTCGGGCAACGGCTTCGAAATAAGGTTTTGGAATGCCATCACCAATTTTAACATTGCCATAAATGGCACGGGCCAAAGGCGGACTTTCTATGATAGGAATATCATTTTCTTCGCCCATTTCACGAATGCGAAGTGCCACGGCATCGGCGCCTTTGGCAATGACAATTGGGATTTCCATAGTGTCCATTTCATATTTTAACGCCACGGCATAATGGGTTGGGTTTGTTAAAATAACACTGGCTGATGGTACATCCTGCATCATGCGTTGGTTGGCTTTGTCGGCGCGCAATTGGCGGAGTTTGGCTTTGACTTGGGGGTCACCATCACTGTCTTTGTGTTCGTCTTTAATATCCTTGCGGGACATTTTTTGGTCTTCCATGAATTTGTGTTTTTGGTAGGCATAATCCAGCCCTGCAATAAATGTTAAAATCGATACCACTACAATGAGAAGCTGCAACAAAACATCTTTCAGTTCTTGAAGAATACCAAAGGCACTAAGTTGAGGGAGCATATGGAGGCGATCAAATTCTGGGCGCATCATGAAGTAAGCAATAGTGATGATGGTGGTGAGTTTTATCATGTTTTTTAGGAGCTCCACCAGAGCTTTGGCACCAAAAAGGCGTTTAAGACCAGCCATGGGAGATATTTTACTAAATTTTGGTTTCATGGATTTCATGGAAACGAGGCCTTTAGTTTGCACTAATCCCCCCGTAATGGCAGCAATAATTAGAAAAAAGATAGGCAAAGATAGTATTTTGAATAGCTCTAAAATGGTTTGCCCAAAAAGATCTCGAAGACCGCCACTTGTGATGGGGACATCCGTCGCGTGATCAAAATAAAATTTCAATAAATGGGTAAGGCGTTGAAGGCTTGACGGAAGAATATAGATAAGTAAAAGAGCAAAAGTAAAGAGCATGAACCAATGGTTGACCTCTTTTGAGACCGTTATTTGGCCGTCTTTTCGGGCCTTCTCAAGTTTTTGGGGGGTGGCTTGTTCTGTTTTTTGAGATTTATCTTCCTCGTCAGACATTAGGCTCTTCTACCCCTGATTCCAAATTGATGAATACTTATCGGTAAAATCTTGAATGAAATAAGACATGACGATAACTAGAGATAGAGTCAGAGTAATAAATCCTAGAAGGATTTGAAAGGGCTGTAGAATAAAAAAGACCTGAATTTGGGGCATAAGGCGATTAATAATGCCAGCAGAAGCTAACATGGTGAGCCCTAAAATCATCACGGGGGCTGCGACTTGGAGTCCCAATAAAAAAGCAGCACTTAGAAAACGCACGAGAGTTTGTGCCATATCAGCGCTTATGACAGATAATGCTTCAAAAGAACCTGGTTGAAAAACTTGATAGCTATATATAATGCTTTGGATCATTACTTGATGAAAGCCAGTTGTAAAAATAAGAATAACACCCATCATGGTCAAAAAGGCAGCGGGAAGTCCTGCTTGCTGTGCTGTTGCTGGGGAATTGGTAAAGGCGTTGGCGAGGCTCATTTGAAAACCAATCAAAGACCCTCCTACGTCAAGGGCAGCTAGTAAAACCCGTGCAATGAGCCCCGCAAAAACGCCAATGAGAATTTCACCAGCAAGCATAAGATCAAAGGCGCCATTTTGACTGGGCATTTTCTTTGGTAAATAATCGCTGACCGATGGAGCTATAACAATAGTGAGTATAAGGGCAAACATAAGGCGCAATCTTGGATTAATGCGCCTCTCAGAAAAAATAGGCGCTGTGGCAAAAAAACCACCAAAACGGGCAAGGACAAACATGTAGCTGAAGAAATCTTGGAGATAAAAATTTTGTAGATTAGCCAAGTTTAAGTCACCCCAACAATTTTATCAAAAATCATCAGAGTGAAGCTTTGAATGACCGATCCGAAATAAGGCAGGAGTATCAGTAAAACGGCAAACATGCTGAGGATCTTGGGAACGAAAGAAAGTGTCATTTCTTGAATTTGAGTCAGAGCTTGAACAAAAGAGACCACAAGGCCAACGCATAAGGCTGTTAACATCATGGGTAATCCGATTTTTAGGATTACCCATAGGGCCTCTTGACCGATTTGTAGAACCTCACCTGGTGTCATAATATTATATTTTTCTTGACTTTTGACTCCTTTGATTATAATCAGAAGTAATTGATATGGTAAATGAAAAAGATCTTTAGAGCCTATTATTTGTCTTTTGACCTTCCATAAACGAAAAAGTTAAAGAAATAGGCGTAAGTAATGAATGCGGACTTGACCTTTTGGGTGGTTCGTTTATTATATGGCAAAAGCAAATCAAGAGAATCAATATGTTCGCAGTTATTAAAACCGGTGGTAAGCAATATAAAGTTTCAGCTGGTGACATTCTAAAAATTGAGAGACTAATCACTGAGGCAGGATCAAAAATTAGTTTTGATGAAGTCTTCATGGTTGGTGATGATAAATCCGCAAAAATTGGCACGCCACTTTTGGATAAGACCCTTGTGAAGGCAACGGTTTTAGAGCAAACTCGCGGTGATAAAATCATCGTGTTCAAGAAAAAACGTCGTCAAGGTTATGATCGTAAAAATGGTCACCGTCAGGATTTGACAGTGGTTCATATCGATGAAATTATTGAGGCTGGCAAGTCTTTGGCAAAAGCTGAGCGCAAATCTAATAAATCAGCAGCGAAGCCTGTATCTGAAAAGAAAGCAGTGGCAAAGCCTGTATCTGAAAAGAAAGCAGCGGCAAAGCCTGCTGTTAAAAAAGAAACAAAATAGATTATATATCTATAAAAAATAAGGAGTTAAGTTATGGCTCATAAGAAAGCTGGTGGTAGTTCTAGGAATGGACGTGACTCGGAAGGTCGCCGCCTCGGTGTGAAAAAATACGGTGGGGAAAGTGTTCTCGCTGGAAATATTATTATTCGTCAACGTGGCACAAAGTGGCATCCAGGTAAAAATGTTGGTCTTGGTAAAGACCACACAATTTTTTCTTTAATTGAAGGCGAAGTTTCATTTTCAAAAAAAGAGAATAATAAAACGGTTGTTTCAGTCGTTTAGTGATCTATAATTATCCTGATATTTATTATTAGAAAAAGTGAGGATGTGTGTTCTCACTTTTTTGCATATTTGGTTTTTAATGAGTCCTTTCCCTTAAAAAGTATTATTTTATGAAATTTTTAGACCAAGCAAAAATTTATATCAAAAGTGGTTATGGCGGTACGGGTTGTATCAGTTTTCGCCGTGAAAAATTCGTGGAATTTGGTGGTCCTGACGGCGGTGACGGCGGTGATGGTGGTTCAGTGTATGCAGAAGTTGTTCAAGGTTTGAACACTCTCATTGACTATCGTTATGCTCAGCACTTTAAGGCTGAACGGGGTCAAGGAGGGCAAGGACGTGGAAAATCTGGATCTAAAGGCGCTGATATTACGTTGAAAGTTCCCCAAGGAACACAAATTTTTTATGAAAATCAAAAAACTCTTTTAGCTGATCTCACAACCATTGGTGAAAAAATTCTCATTGCAGAGGGCGGCAAGGGTGGACGTGGCAATATTCACTTTAAAACGTCATCAAATCAAGCGCCAAGACGTGCTGATACGGGGATGCCAGGAGAAGAGCTGTCCCTATGGCTTCGCCTTAAACTTATTGCTGATGCTGGTCTTGTGGGGTTACCCAATGCTGGAAAATCGACGTTTCTTTCCGTTGTGTCACGGGCTAAACCTAAAATTGCCGATTATCCCTTTACGACTTTGCACCCCAATTTAGGAATAGCCTATGTGGATGACCAAGAGTTTTGTATTGCAGATATTCCTGGGCTTATCGAGGGAGCATCAGAGGGAGTTGGTCTAGGCCATCGCTTTTTGGGGCATGTTGAGCGTTGTAATGTTCTCATTCACTTGATCGATGGGACCGAAGAAGATGTCGTGGCTTCCTATAAAATAATTCGCATTGAGCTCGAAAAATATGCAAAAGAACTGGGCGATAAAGAAGAAATTATCGTGTTAAACAAATCAGATGCTTTGCAAGATGATGACCGTGCTGAAAAAATTGCTGCCCTTGAAAAATTTTCAGGGAAAAAAGTTCATGTGATTTCTGCCGTTCAAAAAGACGGTGTTCCAGAATTATTGCGTCATGTTCTAGGTATTGCAAAGCCTGCCATTGAAACTCTTTGGTAGATCTGGTAGTTTTGGTGATAGATTGAAAAATTCTTATGAAAAAGTGAAAAGATGACTAATATAAAGATATTTTAAAAGGAATATTCCCATTCAAGATATTAAAAACCATCCTGGTTTGGTTAGAAAATCAGAAGATAAATCTTTGCCATTGGCAGAGCGTGTTCACGCATTTCTAGATGAAAATAAAGCCGTTGATATCGTAACTATTGATTTGACAAACAAGACTTCTTTTGCTGATGCCATGGTTGTGGCCAGCGGAACGTCAGGCCGTTTTGTTAAGGGATTAGCTGAAAAACTCAAAGAATTTTTCCACAAAGCAGGTTATCCAGAAGTACGACTTGAGGGGACAACAACCTGTGATTGGGTGCTTGTTGATAATCCTGATGTAGTCGTGCATTTGTTTCGCCCAGAAGTGCGCGATCTTTATCAGCTGGAGAAAATGTGGTCAGCAGAATTTCGCCCCCAAGATGGCATCGTTTGATTCTGAAAAAGAGAGGTTTTTTGACTTTTTTGCGGTTCTAGCTGCTGAAGAAGTCATTAATGACAAGGAAATCCTAAATGAAAAACATCACCCTTTGACATTGGTTCACTCTCTTTGGAATGACTATAAATCGTTGATGAACTTTGAAATTTCAGACTGTCCACTCTCTACATTTAAGGCTGCAGATGAATGTCCAAAGTCTAAGCCAAAAAATCTATCTCCATTAGACTCATCAAGATTTATAATAATATCAAAAAGTTGTTCAGCTCTCCTTTATCTCCCATATTTGATCTTCCATAAATCCATCTTTTTTTTGATAAATGATCAAGACTGGCAAACTCTTTGGACAGTCCATAAGTTTTTCTAAATTATCGAATGAGTTTTCAGGTATATATCCATACTCAGCAAGCAAGCCCAAGTCATCTTATCTCATCAATAATTATCTTGGTTCTAAAAATGATTAAGAAATTCCGTTCGATATAAAATCTCTGTATTTGAAACCTACATAATAATCTAATTCATTTTTCTAAATTATCTGCCATAAAATCCCAATTTACGAGGCTGTCAAAAAATATAGAGAGATAATCAGGGCGTTTATTTTGATAATCCAGGTAATAGGCATGCTCCCATACATCACAAGTCATTAGAGGTATAAGATTAGAGTTAGATAGGGGTGTTTCTGCATTTTTTGTTTTCACTATAATAAGCTTATCAGCCTTTATATCAAGACATACCCATACCCAGCCACTACCAAATTGTGTAATACCAGCTTTTTTAAAGTCGGCGACAAAGCTTTCAACGGATCCGAAATCTTTTTTAAGACGAACGCTGAGTTCTCTTGAGGGTTCTCCACCCCCATTTGGTTTCATGGAATGCCAATAAAATGTATGATTCCAGACTTGGGCAGCATTATTAAAAATGCTTGTTTTTGATTGGTCTTCTGCAGTAGCTTTAATAATATTTTCCAGTGAATTACCCTTTAATTCAGATTTCTCGAGAAGGGCATTGAGATTATTTACATAAGCGGCATGGTGTTTTCCGTGATGAAATTCAAGAGTATTAGCTGAAATATGAGGTATCAAAGCATTTTTTGCATAGGGTAAATCAGGTAGTGTAATGGTCATATTTTGTTCCTTTTATAGTTAATAGAGTTTTTTCTTGAGACCTTACGGAAAAGTTATTTATGTGAAAAACGAATGGAAGCTTTTTATGATAGACTATCAGGTGATTTATTAACTAATTATAGTTGATCTAATTTATAAAATCTACGGCACATTTATTTTTTGAACTTCTCTAAAAACCTCCAACTCTTTCACATAAGTAGCGCGTCATTTGATTTAAAATTTCACTCTTCGTAAAACTTTTCAGGTGGTGTTTTAAAATTAAAAACGCGCCTTGGTCTCGTATTTCCTATAGTAACTCGTTATATAAGAAATATATTTATATATTTTACAATAGAATAGTTGTTTTTTCATTTTGTATATTATATGGTTCGACTTTTTTACTTTATAATGTTTTTAAAAATATTGCCATTTTTTTATGCGTCACTTTTTTGCTTAACGGCAAATGCGAGTTCACCTTATGAGACTCATCAAGAGGTGGGTGGTTTTTTTTGCAGGATAGGGGCAAAATCTGAAAACTTTACTTCTTGTAAATCTGATTCTTGCAAATCACCCAATTTAAAAGGACCATAAGATTGTCGAATCAACCTGGTGACTCGACCCCCAAGGTAATCAACAACACGACGTATCTCTCGGTTCTTACCTTCTTTTAAAATCATGCGAACCCATTGTTCTGGGTAATCCTGGCAACCAACTTGATTTCCCAATTCATAGGTGATAGGTCCATAATAAACGCCCTCAACAAGCAATCCATTTTCCATGTCAGCATAAGCCTCAGGTGGAATATGCCCTTGAACGCGCACCTCATACATCCTTTGGATTTCTGAACTTGGGTGTTCTAAAATGCGCGATAACTCACCATCATTGGTCAATAAAATAAGACCTTCACTCATGAGATCCAAGCGTCCGATGGAAATTAAATGATCTGGTAAGTTCCAATTTTGAGATTTGGCCTTGTGCTTAATAAGCTCAAACAAAGTGGGACGCCCTTCTGGATCATCATGGGTTGTCACAATGCCTCTGGGTTTATGAAAGAGCCAGAGTCTTGTTGGAACCTTTGGTAGTAAAGGTTTATCATCCACAAGGATCGTATCAGAATCAGTAACCGTACAGGCGGCCGATTCTAAAGCTTGGCCATTAAGATTTACCCGACCAGCTTCAATCCAGCGTTCAGCTTCGCGTCTTGAGCAAAGACCAGACCTGGCGATGACTTTGGCAATACGCTCGCTTTTTTCAGTCATTATTCTTTTTCCTTTATTTGCAAAACTCGCTTATAGAGTTCTTTTTTAGGTATATCCACAATTTTTTGAAGGTCTTCTACCGTTGATTTAACAGAAGATTCCTTGAGTGACTCTCTTATCAGTTTATCCACATTTTCAAGACTTAAAACAGATGGCTTTGTACGTAATACAAGGACCAGTTCACCTTTTAAGGGAATCTGATCTAAATTTTCTAAGATTTCTTGTGGGGTACCGCGCATCACTTGTTCAAAAGCCTTTGTAAGTTCACGGGCGACGGCAATGTCTTTTATATTCTGAGCAGAACTAAGATGCTCCAACGTTGCTTTTAATCGTTTTGGAGATTCGAAAAATAAATAAGTATGCTCTGGAGATAATCCACTTAAACAGGTTCGCGCTTCTTGATTTTTTCGGGGGAAAAAACCTGAGAAAGTAAAAGACTCGCAAGGTAAACCAGATAGCAATAAGGCACATAAAGCAGCAGAAGCACCTGGAATACATGTTACGTATATATCATTGGCAAGGGCATATTGAACAAGTTTATAACCTGGATCAGAGACCAAAGGCATCCCTGCATCACTGACAAGGGCAATGCGGTTTCCATTTTTAAGGGCGTCATGAAGCTGTCCACCAGCGTCTCCTTTGGCATCATTATAAGTCATTAAAGGCTTGGACAGACCATAGTGAATTAAAAGTTTTCGTGTAACACGGGTATCTTCACAAGCCACAATATCAGCCTTAGATAATGTTGATAAGGCGCGCAATGTGATATCTTCCATATTTCCAATGGGCGTTGCGACTAAATATAAACCTGCAGGATATTTACATTTCGAACCATTAGATATAAAATTTTCCAGTAAGGACGTATTATAGGAATCAGACATGATGGATCTCTTGAAAGATCTTTTTACCAATAAAGATCAGTACAATTTTTGGAGCCAGAAAGCAACAAAAAACAAAGGCTCTTTTATGCATATCATTTTTTTAGTGCTTATTATGACCCTGATAACTTTATCTGGTTGTGGCAAAAAAAACTCAGAGGTTATGCGTTCTCTTGAGTCTAAACAAGCCATGATTCAACAGGTACCTATCCTTAAAAAATCAGACAAAGTAGCCCTTCTTCTGCCCCTGTCAGGCCGCCATAAAAACCTTGGTGACTCCCTTCAAAAAGCAGCAGAAATGAGTTTGTTTGACCATGCTGATGATCGATTAAACGTTGCCATGTATGATACAAAGAGCACACCTCTTGGTGCAAGAATTGCGGCACAAAAAGCTATAACAGAGGGGGCAGGACTTATTATTGGTCCCATTTTTTCCAACCATGTGAGTGAAGTTTCTCAAGTGGCCAGACATGCTAACATTAATGTTATTTCCTTTTCCAATAATAAAAGTGTCGCTAATGCGGGTGTTTTCACTCTGGGCTTCACCCCAGAAGAACAAATTCAAGAGGTTTTCAAATATGCCCTTGAACGAGGTAAAAAATCTTTTGCTGTTATGCTCCCTCGAAACAGCTATGGCTCCCTTGTGGAAAAAGAAATTAAACTCCTTCAGCGCCGTTATGAGTTCATGGTTGATTTTATCCCTTATACATTTGATTCTAATCAACTTGTTAAAGACCTTAATCCCTTAAAAACACTTTCAATTGACGCCTTGTTTATTCCAGAAGGGGGACGATCTTTATCAAAAATTGTTTCTGCACTTTTGTACCAAGAGATCCCTCTTGAAGGCGTTCAATTTCTGGGCACTGGACAATGGGATGAAGGTTATATTCTTGAAAATAAAACACTCCATGGAGCATGGATTGCTTCTGCGAATCCCCAGGAACGATTTGCATTTACCTCCAAATATAAAACTGCTTATGGTGCGCAACCAGATCGCCTAGCAACCCTTGCTTACGATGCTATTTCTATGCTGGCTATTTTAAAACGTCACCATGGGGAACAAGCCTTTTCCACGGGGGTCCTCACGCAACCTCGTGGTTTTAATGGAGTTGATGGTCTTTTTCGTTTGCGTCAAAATGGTTCAACGGAACGAAAACTCTCTATTTTGAGCGTCACACCGACACGCCTGGTATCCCTTCAAAATGCACCCGATTCATTTTAAAGTTAGGCTTATATATGAAAATAAAAATCGCTCCGTCTATTTTATCAGCTGATTTTTCACAGTTGGGTGAAGAATTAAAAAAACTCGAAGCTGCGGGGGCTGATCGCATTCACCTGGATGTTATGGATGGTCACTTTGTCCCTAATATTACTTTTGGTCCTCCCGTTATTAAGAAGCTTCGAACATCAACAAGCCTCCCCTTTGAGGCGCACCTCATGATTTCACCCTATGAAAACTATTTACAAGACTTTATTAATGCAGGGGCAGATCTCATCATGATTCACCCAGAAGCAGACGGTAATATTCAACGCGCTCTTAATTTTATTCGCTCAAAAGGCAAAAAAGCTGGTTTGGTCCTCAACCCCGAAACCCCCATTGACCTTATTAAACTTTATTTAGAAGACATAGATAACCTGTTAATTATGACCGTGAAACCTGGGTTTGGAGGGCAAAGCTTTATGCATGATCAACTGGAAAAAATAAAAATAGCGCGCACCCTTATTGAACAAAGAAAGATTGATCTCGAAGTTGATGGGGGCGTGACAGAAAAAACGGCTCCTCTTTGTATCGATGCTGGCGCGACTACTTTGGTTGCGGGGACAGCCGTATTCAAAACGTCCCATTACAAAAAAAATATGAATGCATTAATATCATAATTAACACTTTTTCAACCCTATTCCTGTGATATGATCTATAGAAACATTGATGGGAATCCACCTTATGGACATGATTATCTTAGCTGGCATTGCCGCCTTTATCGCGTATCGTCTTTACGCAACACTTGGCGAAAAAACAGGATTTCAGGGTGAAAATCAACAACAAAATAACGTCGTTGATTTTACAAAGCGCCCCCTAAAACCTCCTGTTGCTCAAAGGGCTAGTATTGATGACATTCCAAAAGAATTTCAAAAAGATATACAATCCATCACGAAAAAAGACCCTGAATTTTCCCTTTCAACTTTTAAAGAAAATGCCACCATTGCCTTTGAAATCATTCTAAAAGCCTATGCTGATGGCGACCTTAAGACTTTAAAAAATCTTTTGTCATCTGATATTTACACTGCATTTAAAGAGGCCTTAAAGGACCTAAGTGATAAGGGACATACATTGGAAAATACCCTGGTACGTGTTGAAAGCGTTGACTTGTTAGACGTTATTGTTTCTGGAGTTTTGGCGCAAATTAAACTCAAGTTCACAACTGAACAGATGCCTATTATCAAAAACAAAGAGGGTGATATCATCGATGGTAACCCCAACCAAATTGATCAAGTTATAGATACTTGGACCTTTGAGCGCAAAATTTCCGCAAAAGATCCTCGCTGGGTTTTAGTTTCAACGGAAGATTAATGAAAAAGGGCTTTTTAGTGTCATCTCTTTGCGCGTCCCTTGCTTCCTTAACGTCATGTGATAACCCCTCTCATAATAGAGGGAGTTCTGACATCATCAAAAAAACAAATATATCCCCTTCTTTTTTTTCGAATCGGACGGCAGAAAACGCAGATACACAAAAAGCACAAAAAGCCCTTTTTTTAAGTTGTAGCCATATACTAGATCATGAAAATAGGGAAATAACACACCAAAAATGTGTGGATACCATACTTTGGAAAAATGTTTGTCTTAAGGTTAATAACCTTCTTCAATCTCCATTATCTAATGGTAAATTCATTGCTTTTTTAAAAGAAAATTTTGATGCCATATCCCTTGAAAAGAATAAAGAAGAAACTGGATTTATGACGGGGTATTTTCAACCAGAATTAAAAGCTTCCCTAACAAAAAGCGACATATATAAGTATCCCATTTACCGTCATCCAGATGACCTTATTTTGATTCCAGACCTTGCGCCTTTTACGTCACAAGCAAAAGGTATTCGTATTGCTGGGCGCCTTAAGGACAACAAGCTCATTCCTTATGCAACACGTTCTGACATCAATGCTGGATATCTTGAGGGGAGAAATCTTGAAATTGCCTATGTTAAAGACCCCATTGACCTTTTTTTTATGCATATACAAGGATCTGGTAAGTTGATTTTTGAAAATGGTCATACCCAAACGCTTTTTTATGCAGCTACCAACGGAAAAGCCTACAAAGCCATCGGAAAATTTTTAATTGATCAAGGTTTTCTTGATTCAAAAACCGTTACTATGGCAACTATTAAGCATTGGCTTCGCCATAATCCTGATCAAGCCCAAGACATTCTTAATAAAAATGAATCTTATGTGTTTTACCAAAAAGCTCCTTCAGAATGTCACGAAAATCCTTTGGGCGCTCAAAACACACCACTCACTCCCTTTGCAAGTGTTGCAACGGACCCTCATTATTTACCTATTGGAAGTCTTTTATGGATTAAGACTGATCATCCACAAATTGCCTCTCGTTTTGTCGTGGCGCAGGATGTTGGTGGGGCAATCAAAGGTCCTTTGCGAGCTGATTTTTATTGTGGCTCTGGTGTTACTGCTGGAAATCTTGCGGGTGCCCTTAAACAAAATACGAAATTCGTGGTGTTGAGACCAAAAAAATGACCGATGACAATGATATTTGGGCGCGCTTCAAGGAAACCGTTACCCCTAAAAAAACATCTCCAGAATTCGAAGGTCTTGCTCTTCAAAAAAAATTGAAATCACCATTCAAGAGCGCCCCCCTTTGTCCCCTCACTTGACAAAGACTTCTTCCATGCAAGATTCTGTTATTAATCCAGGATTTCTTGAATTTAAAGGGACAAAGAGGCTTAAAAAAAACACACTCATCCAAGATCGAGTCGACCTTCATGGTATGACTCAGATCAAGGCTCATCAAGCTTTAACAGTTTTTATCCATAGGTGTTATCAACAACAAAAACAGGATATTCTTGTCATTACGGGAAAAGGCATTACCCTTGATAAAAGAATTATTATTAAAGAATCAACTCCAAATAAAACCCAAGGAAAGGGTGTTTTACGCCGTTCCCTTCCAGGATGGCTTGAAGCATCAAATTTGGCATCTTATATCCATTTTTACACCAACACCCATCCTTTCGAAGGCGGCACAGGTGCTTTTTACGTAAGACTTCGAAAAAAAACTCATCATTTTTAATGAATTGAATACAAAAAATCCTCTTTTACAGAACCCTCTGCGAAAGCGCCCTAGCCCAGCAAAGGTCCTCTCCTCAGCCCGCCTCTTTGGTATCACTAAGTAATTTAAACTTGACTATTTTAGTCAGATTAATATAATGGCATGTATTATAATTTAGAAAAACCTAATGGGTTCGGTGAGTCCAATGAAATTAAGCACTAAAGGTCGTTATGCTGTTCATGCCCTTGTTGATCTAGCTCTTCAAATGCGCGATGCTCATCGGGCTCCTAATGATATATCATGTGCGCCAGTTTCACTTTTTGCTATTTCTGATCGCCAGGGGATTTCCCAACAATATTTAGAGCAATTATTTGCCAAGCTTCGTCGGGCTGGTATAGTGACCAGTATTCGGGGGCAAAATGGAGGGTACTTATTGGCTCGTCCTGCGCAAAATATTAATATTTCCGAAATCATTGATGCCGTTGATGAGCAAATTAATACCACCAGATGCACACCTGAAAAAGGTATTAGCTGCATGGGAGGAACGTCTAAATGTTTAACCCACCATTTATGGGAAAATATGGAAGAAACCATCCGAAATTATTTAATATCCCTCAGTTTATTTGATGTTTTAGAAAATAAAATATTACCCGTGGCTAATTTCGGTTCAGTTAACACCTTGGCTCAAGGAGGGGTTCATTATGTCTCATAATAGTCCTTTGAAAAAAACGTCATGTCTTTATTTGGATTATAATGCCACGGCGCCCGTGGATTTTTCCGTTAAAGAAAAATTGAAAAATATCTTTGATGTCCAGGGAAACCCCTCGTCTATCCATGGTCATGGCCGTGCTGCGCGTCAAGTTTTCGAGGAAGCGCGCCAGGTGTTATCGGCAACCCTAAAAACGTCACGTTTTGATGATATTATTTTTAACAGCGGTGGTACCGAGGGAAATAATACGGTTTTGAAAAGTTTTCAAACTGTAGAAATGATTGAAAATGGTGCTAAAATTTTTGTATCTGCCATTGAACATGCGTGTGTCTTAAATAGCGCGCAAAATGCTGTGCGTTTGCCCGTTAATAACCACGGTGTTTTGGATCTTGAAATTTTGGAACAAACTCTGTTTGATGCCCACCAAGAAAATGTTAAGGCGCCACTTCTTGTTTCAGTGATGCTTGTGAATAATGAAACAGGGGTCATTCAACCCCTTGGAAAAATTTGTGAAATTTCTAAAAAATATGGCGCTTATGTACACAGTGATGCCGTGCAATCTTTGGGGCGCATTCCCGTTGATATTGAACAGTATCCCGTGGATTATATGACTTTCTCAGGTCATAAAATTGGAGGTTTTACGGGTTTTGGTGCCCTTTATGTGCGAGCAAAAGCGCCTTATACAGCCATGATTAATGGCGGTGGTCAGGAAAAAAATAAACGCTCTGGGACATCTAATACCTTTGGGGCTATTTCTTTTAAGGTCGCCCTTGAAAATGCCCTTGACCAGGGGTGGCAGAAAATAGAAAAGTGCCGTGATTTTATTGAATCAGAACTTTCAAAAATCTGTCCAGACCTGGAAATATGGGGACAAAATGCGCCCCGTGTTGCCAATACGTCGTCTCTTTATATGCCAGGTGTTTCAAATATCACCCAAGTCATGTTTTTTGATATGGAAGGGATATCGGTGAGTGCAGGATCTGCGTGTTCCTCTGGTAAAATAGCGCCTTCTCATGTTCTTTCGGCCATGAAAGTGCCAGAACAAAAAGCCCTTGAAACCTGTCGTGTTTCCATGGGGCCCCATGCCACAAAAGAAGATGCTCAAAAATTCATTGATGTTTGGGTTAAAATTTATACGAGAAATTTAAAAATGAATAACGAAAGTCACGCCAAAAATGCCTAAAGCAGAAAATAAGAATGAAATGATTTACCTTGATTATCAAGCTACAACGCCAACGGATCCCCGAGTGGTCGATAAAATGATTCCTTATTTAACGGAGCATTATGGAAATCCACACTCCAGAAATCATGCCATGGGGTGGACTGCAGAAAAAGCCTGTGAAGATGCTCGTCAACAGGTGGCGGCTCTCATTAAGGCGAATCCAAAGGAGATCGTTTTTACATCGGGCGCAACGGAATCCAATAATCTTGCTCTTAAGGGCGTTATGGAATTTTATGGGGATCAGAAAAATCATATTGTAACCTGCGTAACAGAGCATAAATGTATTTTAGATACCTGTCGTCACCTGGAAAAAAAAGGGTTTGATGTCACTTATTTACCCGTTCAAAAAAATGGTCTCCTTGAGTTAAAAGACCTTGAAAATGCGATTACAGAGAAAACTGCATTAGTTTCTATGATGGCTGTGAATAACGAGATTGGGGTTATCCAGCCCTTAAAAGAAATTGGGGCACTATGTCGTTCTAAGGGCGTTTTTTTTCATACGGATGCGGCTCAGGCTGCTGGAAAAATAGATATTGATGTTGAGGACATGAATATCGATCTCCTTAGTATTTCTAGCCATAAACTTTACGGTCCAAAGGGAGTGGGGGCGCTATTTGTACGGCGTAAACCCCGCGTGCGTGTCATTGCGCAAATGAATGGCGGGGGACAAGAACGTGGCATGCGTTCAGGAACATTATCACCAGCTCTTTGTGTGGGACTTGGTGAAGCTTGTGCTCTTGCGCAGAAAGAAATGAAGGAAGATATAAAACGCATCAGTGGCTTTTATGATCGTATGGTATCTAAATTACAAGGAACCCTTCCAGATGTTTTCTTGAACGGTGATGCAACGACCCGTTACAAAGGGAATTTGAATCTGAGCTTTGCCTATGTTGAAGGAGAAAGTCTTTTAGGACACTTGACGAATATTGCTTTGTCATCGGGCTCTGCCTGTACGTCAGCTTCCCTTGAACCATCCTATGTTTTGCGCGCCCTTGGGGTGAGTGTTGAACTTGCTCACACTTCTTTGCGCATTGGTTTTGGACGATTCACAACGGAAGAAGAGGTAACATATGCAACAACTAAAATCATTGAGGCCGTGACTAAGTTAAGAGAGTTGAGCCCTCTATGGGAAATGGCGCAAGAAGGTATTGATATTTCTAAAATACAATGGGCAGCTCACTAATCAACTATGATAATTTGAGGAAAGTTGAGCCAAACCCATTTAAAAATAATTAACGACCAGAGAATACTTAAAAAGGAAAATGACAATGGCATATGATAAGAAAGTTATCGACCATTTTGAAAATCCACGTAACGTTGGGAGCCTTGATAAAGAGGCAAAAAATGTTGGAACTGGTCTTGTGGGGGCGCCAGCCTGTGGCGACGTCATGAAATTGCAAATTCAAGTGGATGAGAAGGGCATCATCGAAGACGCAAAATTTAAAACATTTGGGTGTTTATCAGCCATTGCGTCCAGTTCTCTTGTAACTGAATGGATTAAGGGAAAAAGTTTAGATGACGCCGCAAATATTAAAAATTCTGATATCGCTGAAGAACTTTGTCTCCCTCCCGTTAAGATCCACTGTTCCGTATTGGCGGAGGACGCAATTCGTGAAGCCATCGAAGATTTTAAAAGCAAAGCATCTTAGTTCCTATGGGTGAAAAGAAAAAGATTTTTACTGTGACTGACTCCGCTGCAAAGCAAGTAGGTGTTCTTCTTGATGGACGTGGTAAGCCATCCGCAGGCATTCGTATCGGCGTCAAACAACGAGGTTGTTCTGGAAACTCTTATACACTTGAATTTGCCGATGAAGAAAATCCTTTGGATGAAATTGTGGTGGTCGATGATTTAAAGATTTTCATTGATCCTAAGGCTATTCTTTTCGTCATTGGCACAGAAATGGATTTCAAAGAAGAGACACTTGAATCTGGTTTTACTTTTTTAAACCCCAATGAAAAAGGACGATGTGGATGTGGTGAATCTTTCCACGTTTAGAATCACCTATAGTCATCCCAAAAAGGTTTCGTAAATGGTAGATGCATTTAAAATTTTGAATTTAGAGTTTTTTTTTGATCTTGATTTGGATCAATTAGAGAAAAACTATATTTTTGAATCAGCCCAATGGCACCCTGATCTAGAGCCTCGGGCATCGTCGCGGAAAAAGCTAGAACGTACTATGCATATGGCTAATTTGAATGCTGCCTACGAGATTTTGAAAAATCCTTTGAGCCGTGGATACCATTTGTTGTGCTACCTGGCGCCAGATCTGAATGCTGATCAAGAAAAAACAATTAAAGATCCAAACCTTTTGATGGAGGTCATGGAAGACCAAGAGTCTCTTGAAAAAATAATAACCCTTGAGGAGGGAGAGCTTTTTCAACGTAAAGCCCAGAAAAAATGTGATAAAATTTATTTTCTTATTTCTAAAAATTTCATGGAAAAAAAATATCAAGAGGCACTGTTAAATCTCTATGGTTATCGCTATTATCAAAAAAATTTAAAAGATGCTATGACAAAGTGCCGACAATTTTCTGTGAAGGATAATCATGCTGCTTCAGCTTAAGGAACCCAACCAACCAACACTTAAGGATACAGTGCCTGATGTTGCCATTGGCATTGATCTTGGAACAACCCATTCATTGGCTTGTTATCAAAATCCACAAGATGGTGAGATTTTGAATCTCACACCTTTAATGCCCTCCGTTGTTAGGGATGCTGATTTTTCCATGGCATCCGTTAAACGTCTCATGGGGCGTGGTAAGAAAGACCTTGAAACGGGAGCTTTAAAGGACCAGTTTTCATCAACTATTTTTAATCCTTCTGTGGATTATTTGACCATTGAAACACCCAGTGGTTTCAAAACCCCCGTTGACTTATCTGCTGAGATTTTAAAAAATATTAAGGTCATGGCAGAAGAAAATCTTAATCAAAAAATATTTAAAGCAGTCATCACCGTGCCTGCTTATTTTGATGAGGCAGCACGCCAGGCAACAAAAGATGCGGCACGGTTAGCAGGGCTTGAGGTTTTGCGTTTGGTGAATGAGCCAACGGCTGCCGCTTTGGCTTATGGTTTAGATTTAGGCGCCCAGGGGCTGTATGCTATTTATGACTTGGGTGGCGGAACATTTGATTTTTCTATTTTGAAACTTCATAAGGGCGTTTTTCAGGTTATCGCCACAAATGGTGATGGGCACCTTGGTGGCGATGATATTGATCAAGCTATTTTGCATCACTTTGATATTTCAGTAACCAGAGAAGCCCTTTTAACGGCACGTCGTGCAAAAGAATCCCTCTCTTCTAATGTAAAAGAGACCTCTTTTAATATTAAGGGTAAAAAATATAGTTTAACCTTGGGAGACTTTGAAAAAATCACCCATCCTTTTTTGAAACGTACCCTTGATTTATGTGAAGAAACTTTTTCCCATGCTCATATAACGCCAAAAGATCTTGATGGCCTTGTTCTTGTCGGGGGATCGACAAAAATGACATATGTTTCTCGAATATTGAACAAAAAACTAGGTCTAGAGCCTTTGACTTCCGTTGATCCTGATCGTACCGTTGCGTGGGGTGCTGCACGTCAAGCCCATGCCCTGACCCATGGTTCTGATACGTTATTAATGGATATAACTCCCTTGTCTTTAGGCCTTGAAATTATGGGGGGAATTGTTGATAAAATCATTGATCGTAATACGCCAATTCCTGTGTCAAAAGCCAAAAAATTCACAACATATAAAGATAATCAAACGGGGTTGATGCTTCATATTCTTCAAGGGGAACGTGAAATGGTTAATCAGTGTCGTTCTTTGGGGCATTTTAAACTAATGGGAATCCCCCCTATGGTGGCGGGAGCAGCAAAAATCAAGGTCACCTTTAAGGTTGATACAGACGGTTTACTTACGGTTTCTGCCCTGGAAGAAACAACGGGAATTTCGCAAAAAATTGAGGTTAAGCCAAGTTTTGGCCTGAATGAAGAGCAAATGCGTGACATGATTATGTCCAGCCTTGAAAATGCCCAAAGTGATGTTGAAACACGTCTTTTAGCAGAATCAAAAGTTGAAGCCAATGGTTTCTTAGAAGCCTTATTACCAGCCCTTGCCATGGATCGTCATTTGTTGAATGATCTTAAATTTGACATCTTATCTCAGAAACTAGACGTTCTTGATGACGCCCTTGTTCAAGAAAATAGAGAAGATATTGAAAGGGCAGTTAAAGACCTTGAAAAGGCAACGGGTCCCTTTGCCGAACGTCGCATGGGCGGTCATATTAAAAAAGCCCTTGAAGGGAAGAGTTTAAATGAGGTACAACAAGCATTAGACGAGTCTTAAGAGAGAGAAAAAAACATGCCAAAAATTACATTCATTACACCAGATAATGAACGCAATGACATTGATGCACCAGAAGGTTTGTCCATCATGGAAGTTGCCCATATGAATGACATCGATCTCGAAGGAGCCTGTGAGGGATCTCTTGCTTGTTCAACCTGTCATGTGATTGTTGAACCTGAATGGTTCAAAAAGCTTGAAGAAGCTTCTGAAGACGAAGAAGATATGTTAGATCTGGCATTTGCCTTGACGAGAACGTCAAGGCTTGGCTGTCAAATTATTATGACTCCAGAATTGGACGGCATTGTTGTGAGTCTTCCAGGAGCCACCCGCAATATGATGGTGGATTAAGAAATGACCCTGAGATGGACGGACGTTTATGATATTGCCATTGACCTTGAGGAAAAACATCCTTCCCTTGATATTCAACAAGTTCGTTTCACAGATTTGTGGCAAATGGTCTTAGATCTTCCACATTTCAACGATGTCCCTGAAAACAGTAGTGAAAAGATCCTAGAAGCTATCCAGGCCGCTTGGCTTGATGAACGAGATTAGAAAACATGTCAGTTCTACCACATTTATTGCTTGAAAAATTAGAGGGCGCTTTTAAAAATATCGACAAAATGTTGGTGAAAAATGAGCGGCATCTTTTGACTCGAACCTATCGTGATCCAAAGGGTAATGATACACATAATCCCCGCATTAAAAATAACCATCAACGTCTTTCTTATCTCGCAACAAGGATACCAGCAACTTATACGGTATGCCATGAAGTTTTATCGAGGTTGGCAGCTTATGATTTTGAGTTTTCATCCCTGTTAGATTTAGGGGCAGGTCCTGGAACGGCCTCTATTTGTGCGAAATATATTTTCCCAGAGTTGAAAAAAATCCTTCTCATTGATCAAGATAAAGATTTCAAAGCTTTTGCAGAATCAGTCTTAACGGAACCTTATTTCGATAAAACAATAATTGATTATAAACTTTGTGATATGCGTGCCCTTAAAACTTCGCCTGGGCATGATTTGGTGATGTTATCTTATGGATTGAATGAGCTGAGGGATAAAGATGCACAAAGCTGTGTTTATAAAGCGTGGGCGGTCACTGAAAAAGCCCTGGTTATCATCGAACCAGGAACCCCAAAAGCTTTTACTAATCTTCGAAAACGCCGCGCTGAACTCATTCAATATGGCGCAAAAATCATAGCCCCTTGTTCTCATCAAAATGAGTGTCCCATGCCAATGGATCTAAATTCAGACCCAAAGAAATTAGACTGGTGTCATTTTTCAACCCGCGTTGAACGTTCTCATTTGCATAAATATATTAAGGAAGGCACTTTGCCTTACGAGGATGAGAAATTCTCTTATCTTATTGCAATAAAAGATCTGACGATGCTTTTACCCAATAATAGAATTGTGAAACGCCCTAAACGACGTCCAGGCCATCTTATTTTTGATCTATGTACGTCTCAGGGTCTTGTTCAACATACAGTGACCAAATCTCAAAAATCACTTTATAAAAAAGCTCAAAAAGCGGAATGGGGCGACACCCTTGACGACTTTAATGCTCAGGATAAATAACATGGCCGATATTTCTGAAAACCATACAACTCTTCAATTCCCTGATCTTGATCTGGGCTTTGATAAGCCGCGCTCTGAAACAAAAGTCGTGGTTGCGATGTCTGGTGGGGTGGATAGCTCCGTTGCGGCCGCACTCCTAAAAGAAGCTGGATATGATGTCATTGGTATGACCATGCAACTGTATGACCATGGTGAGATTGTGGCAAAAAAAGCCTGCTGCGCTGGTATTGATATTTATGATGCTAAAATGGTTGCCGATAAAATCGGTATTCCTCACTATGTTTTAAATTATGAGAGCAAATTCAAAGAGTCAGTTATGGAAGATTTTGCTGATACTTACATGCGGGGAGAAACGCCCATTCCTTGTATTAAATGTAATGAAACTGTGAAATTTCGTGATATGTTTCAACAAGCAAAAGAATTGGAGGCTGATTGTTTGGCCACGGGGCATTATGTGAAACGCTTGGTGGGAGATCATGGTCCTGAAATGCATGTTGCCCATGATAAAAACCGCGATCAAAGCTATTTTCTTTTTTCCACCACCAAGGATCAATTGTCTTTTCTACGTTTTCCCCTGGGGACTTTGCCCAAATCTGACACCCGCGCCCACGCAAAACGTCTGGGGTTGGTGGTTGCCAATAAACTTGACTCCCAGGATATCTGTTTTGTTCCCAATGGTGATTACGCTAACATCGTTGAAAAGTTACGTCCTGGTGCCTTGGAAGAGGGTGATATTCTTGACCTAGACGGCACTGTTTTGGGTCGTCACAAAGGTATTATTAATTTTACAATCGGACAGCGCCGCGGTGTTGGTGTTTCTTCAAAAGAAGGAACACCTTTATATGTTATTCGCCTTAATCCTGATTTGCATCAGGTTATAGTGGGTCCAAAAGAAGCCCTTGCCCGTCAAACAATAGTCGTCCGTCAAGTGACTTGGCTTGGTTATGCTGATGAAAATGCTGAAATATATGAGGTAAGAGTTAAAATAAGATCAACTCAATCCCCTTTAAAGGCAATACTTAAGCGCCTGGATAAAACTCACGCAGAAGTAACGTTGGAAAATCCAGAATATGGCGTGTCGGGAGGCCAAGCATGTGTTTTTTACCAAGGAGACAGAATCCTTGGCGGTGGTTGGATCGAAAGCCTCTAAAACAAAATAAACGAAGAGTCGTTGGGTTTGTTTTAGACTTGCAAAAGTTCTTATAGAAATCTCACTCACGACCCTTCTTAAAATGCACTAACTCTGTTTAGCATATAAGTTCTTAGGAAAATATAGGCAGCATTTGGATTAAGATAAATAAACTGAGACATCGCATAAACGCTCAATTGTTCTCTGGTGATATTAGGATGAGTGATTATGTGATTTATTATTTTTAACTTAGATATCTCTGATAAATTAAAAGAAGAATTCTGTTTTTTTATGGGTATTGACAAAAGAATTAGCGGCTCGGAGATTGATGTTGATGTTTATCGATCTTGCATATTTCTTTAATGTAGCACCATTGATACCTGGGTTATTGGTCAAATAAATCTTTAAATGATATTTATCTTGGTCTGATAAACGAGTGTAAGAGGCAGAACTTTTATGGGCTCTTATAAATTTTCTTGCGTCGCTAGTGAGGAGTTCGATATTTAGGCTCATCGCATAGTTGCACAATTCTTCTGCTTTGAAATGTGAATCTAGATTTTTGTCAAGATAAATATTTAAAGCATATTTTTGTATACTATCTAATTTGAATTTTGACGTGGCATTGTTATGAATCTTTAAAATGTTTTTTTTCTTTTTCGGTAGTGGGTTATAATCTATTATCTCATCTCTGTATCTTTTTGATGTTGATCGAGGGTCGTCAAGAATTTCTTCTAAATAAAATGGAATTTTAGGCAGTTGTTCATTTAATTTAAACGAGTCACTCTCGAGGGGAGTATATTGTTGTGATTGTATGCTGTCATAAGGTTCTGAGGGAGATGCTATGAGAGCCTCACTTCCTTGTATACTATTTCTCGAATAAGACTGGGAATTTTCTGCTAATATTGGATTAAGTCCAAAAAATCCTGGAATGTCTGTTGAGCTTCCAAAAGAGTGAGTTGTGCATAAGGCTAGAAGAGATAAATAAAAGTATATATTTTTCATAATTTATAGATCCATTTTTAAAAACTTTTCTTTTTTATAGTATTAAATTATAAAAAAAGAGCTTAGGCAGAAGAGTACCATATAAAAAATATAGTGACAGTAATAAAATTTCTTTATAATTATATGTGTGATTTTATTAGTCTTATTTGATCTTTGAAATGAGGATAAAATTCGTAATCGTTATTAAAAAAAAGAGCTTCCCTTGTTGTTGAAAATCGTTAGTATGAAAAATAAATTTAAGTGTCACCATTCTTGATCCAAGGTCTTTATCGTCATGAAAATTAGTTTAAGTCGCAGTCATTTTTTAAAAGCACTTCAGCACAGTAATAGTATTGTTGAACGTCGCGCTACGGTGCCCATCCTGGCAAATGTTTTGATTGATGCGACCGGTGACGATAAAATAACTTTTACCTCAACGGATCTTGAAATTTCTATTGTTGAGACTGTTCCAGCTGCTGTCGAAAGCAAGGGAGTTACAACTGTTTCCGCTAAAATGCTTTATGATATTGTTCGTAAATTGCCTGGGGATGCGGAAATCTTTTTGTTTTTAGATAAAGATCAAACGCGCCTGGTTGTAGAATCTGGAAAATCTCATTTTGAACTTTCTGTTTTGGCGCCTGACGATTACCCATCAGTGACCGTGGCTAAATTACCAAGTACTTTTACGGTGCCAGCCAAAACGATTCTTTCCCTTTTTGACCGCACTGCCTTTGCGATGTCTACGGAGGAAACCCGTTATTACCTCAATGGTATTTATCTGCATGCAACCGATGATGGTAAATTACGTGCAGTGGCGACCGATGGTCATCGTATGGCTCGGATGCAAACCTCATTACCAGAGGGTGCCGAAGGTATTCCAGGGGTTATTATTTCCAGAAAAACAGTATCTCAAATTCAAGATATGGCATCGGAAGATCAACAAGATCTTGAAATTTCTTTATCAGAAACACAAATTAGTGTGAAATTTCAAAATGCCTATCTGATTTCAAGATTGGTCGACGGTCAGTTTCCTGAATATGAGCGCGTCGTGCCAAAAAATGCAGACAAGGGATTTATTTTTGATCCATCATACCTTGCAACCGTTGTGGATCGAGTATCTACTATGGCATCGGATAAAACCCATGGAGTGAAACTTTCAATAGAAAAAAATAAGATTTCTTTTTCTGCCGATGGGGGCGGTTTTGGTGTGGCCGACGAGGAAATGATTGTTGATTATGATTCTACCCCTGTCAGTATTGGTTTTAATTCAAAGTATCTTTTGGATATTACCGATAAAATGAATGGAGAAAGTTCCGAATTGTCTTTTTCAGATGAGGCCTCCCCTGTGATGATTCAAGGTGAAGAGGGCAAGGAAGCTATGTACGTTCTCATGCCCATGCGTATTTAAAAAATAACACTGAATTATTTTCCTGGTTTAACTTTAAGAACGCTCTTTGTTTCTTGACTTTCGTTCCTTGAGTTTTTTTTGGACCCATAGAAAGTATCTATGAAAAATGTAACAGCGTTAGCTCGCTCTCTTCCTCTTAGTCCTGAAGAAAAAACTCCTAGAGAAAGCGGGTTGATAAAGCTGAAGATATCTGGTTTTAGATCCTATGAAACTCTTTCTTTGAAGTGCGATACTAGACCCGTTGTTATCACGGGGCATAATGGGGCGGGAAAAACCAATATCCTAGAAGCCCTTTCTTTTTTGTCTCCAGGTCGAGGGCTTCGTAACGCAAAACTTTCTGATATTTTATACCATTGTTCTGGAAGGCGATCGCCATCGTGGTCCGTTGCAGTAACGTTGTCTGGTCCCTATGTGACGACGGATATTGGGACTGGTTTGCTTGCCCAGCCCTGTGAATCTGATAAGCGTTTTGAAAAAAGAGTTATCCGCATTGATCGTGAGGATATGAAGTCTCAAGTGGCCCTTGGTGACCATGTGGCCGTGCAATGGCTAACTCCTCAAATGGACCGTGTTTTTGTCGATGGAATCACAGAGCGCCGTCGCTTTTTAGCTCGTCTTGTTTATGGCTTGGACCCAGGTCATGCTAGTCGTGTCATGGGTTATGAACATGTCATGCGTGAACGTTTACGTCTTTTGAAACAGAATGGAATCCATCAGGATGCTTGGTTGAAATCACTTGAGCTCAAAATGGCGGAATCAGCCGTATCTATTGCAGCAGCACGCCTCCAAACATTAACGTCTTTGATGCAAGCAAAAGAAGGGGCCCTTGGCGTTTTTCCTAAAGCCCTTCTTTCCATTAAGGGGACTTGTGAGAAAGCCCTGGAGTCTCAATCGGCGTTGGAAGTCGAGGAGTTTATGAAAGATCAACTGTGTCGATATCGATCTCAGGATGCGGAATCAGGGCGTACGACCATTGGTCCACATCGAAGTGAGCTAGTGACTGTTTATGCCCATAAAAATCGTTTGGCGGAGCATTGTTCAACGGGGGAGCAAAAAGCACTTTTGATTTCCATCATTATGGCATCAACTCGTTTACAGGCTTTGCGTGGCGATCAGGTTCCTATTTTATTGCTAGATGAGGTGGTTGCGCATTTGGATGAAAAAAGGCGTTCTTGTTTGTTTGAAGAAATACTGAACTTGGGTGTTCAGGCTTGGATGACAGGTACGGATAGCCATGTGTTCGAAGGGTTTTCGGATCAAGCTCAACAATTTATTGTACGTGATAATGAAATATCTGTCCTTTGAAAAAGAGAAAAAAAAGGCTATAAAGAAGGGGTAATAAAATGAGTGATATAATGACTTTAGAAGTAAGCCAAGAAACCCCTTCAAATAACTCTGAATACAGCGCAGATTCCATTCGTGTTCTCAAAGGTCTTGATGCCGTGCGCAAGCGCCCAGGCATGTATATTGGGGATACCGATGACGGATCTGGTTTGCACCATATGGTGTATGAAGTTGTCGATAACGCCATCGATGAATCTCTTGCGGGACATTGTGATCTTGTTTATGTCGCCATAAATGCCGATGGTAGTGTGACTGTGCGTGATAATGGTCGTGGTATTCCCGTGGATATTCACAAAGAAGAAGGTATTTCCGCCGCCGAAGTTATCATGACTCAACTCCATGCAGGCGGTAAATTCGACCAGAACTCTTATAAAGTTTCTGGTGGTTTGCACGGCGTTGGTGTGTCCGTTGTGAATGCATTATCTTCCCATTTGAACCTTACCATTTGGAAAAACGGCAAAGAACATCAAATTAATTTTTCCCACGGTGATGCGGTTGCACCTTTGAAAGTAACCAATGAATCCGTTGATAAGAAAGGGACTGAAGTCACTTTTTTGCCGTCGACGGATACCTTCACCAATGTCGACTTCGAATTTAAACGTTTGGAACATCGTTTGCGCGAGTTGGCTTTTTTGAACTCTGGCGTACGGATCCACCTGTGGGATTTTCGCGGTGCCGAAGATCAAACCGTTGAACTGTATTACGAAGGCGGCATCGCAGCTTTTGTTCAATATTTGGATCGCAGCAAAACCCCCGCATTGCCTAATCCTATTATGATCTCTGGTGAGATGAATGATATGACCGTGGATGTGGGGCTTCAATGGAATGACAGTTATCATGAAACTGTTTTGTGTTTTACCAATAATATTCCTCAACGGGATGGTGGGGCTCACTTAGCAGGTTTTCGTGGGGCGCTAACACGGGTTGTTAATTCTTATATGCAATCTTCTGGATTGGCAAAAAAACTTAAGGTCAATCTTGGCGGAGACGATGTCCGTGAAGGCCTCACATGCGTTGTATCTGTTAAAGTTCCTGATCCCAAGTTTTCCTCTCAAACAAAAGATAAATTGGTCTCTTCCGAAGTACGACCTGTGGTAGAAAGCCTTGTTGGTGACAAATTATCACAGTGGTTCGAAGAACATCCAAACGAAGCTAAACAAATTATTCAAAAGGCCGTTGAAGCTGCAACTGCACGTGAAGCAGCAAGGCGTGCCCGTGATTTAACCCGTCGTAAAGGTGCCCTTGATATGGCGTCTTTACCAGGTAAATTGGCGGACTGTCAGGAAAAAGACGCAACCCTTAGTGAAGTCTTTATTGTTGAGGGAGATTCTGCTGGAGGATCTGCGAAAAGTGGACGTAATCGTAGATTTCAGGCTATTTTGCCTTTAAGAGGTAAGGTTTTGAACGTTGAACGTGCCCGCTTTGATCGTATGTTAGCGTCCGAACAAATCGGAACATTGATTACGGCTCTTGGTGCTGGTATAGGAACAGAAGAGTTTAACATTGAAAAACTTCGCTATCATAAAATTATTATTATGACCGATGCCGATGTGGATGGCTCTCACATTCGCACATTGTTACTTACCTTTTTCTATCGGCAAATGCCAGAAATTATTGAACGCGGCTACCTATATATTGCTCAACCTCCATTATATGGTTTGAAACGTGGAAATTCTATTACCTATGTTAAAGACGATGAAGCCCTAGAAGAATATCTCATTACGGCGGGGACGGCAGGAGCTCATTTTACGCAAAAAAGCGGTGCTAAAATTGTCGGAGAAGATTTACGTCAAGCCGTTATTGTTGCCATAGAAGCCCGTAAAAGCATTACGGTTTTGGGATCTCGCATTGGGTCTCCCAAACCCATTGAGCAAGCTTTATTGCTAGATCTTTTGGACGTACAATATCTGGAACAAGACAAACGTTTGGGCGCCGCTGAAAAATTGGCTGCTCGCATGAACGATATTGCTGCATTGGATGACATTGGTATCTGGGAAGGATTTGAAACCGATGATGGTTTTGGTATTCATCGCAGTGTTCGGGGCGTTCTTGAAAAATATGAATTCGATGGTTACGTATTGCGTGGTCAAGAACTCAACACTCTTCAAAATAAGGCAAATACATTAAAAGATTACTTTAAAGAGGGTGGTATTTTATCTCTTAAGGAACGTAGTGAACAAAAAGAATACCCTGTCTTTGGTCCCGTTGACTTTGCAGATGCTATTTTGGCTTTGGGCCGTAAAGGTATTTCCGTACAACGTTATAAAGGGTTGGGAGAAATGAATGCTGATCAGCTTTGGGAAACAACTCTGGATCCAGAAGCTCGTACATTGTTACAGATCACCATTGATGAAACGGGAGAAGCAGAAAATATCTTCTCGACTCTTATGGGGGATGTGGTAGAGCCGCGCCGAAAGTTTATTCAAGATAATGCCCTAAAAGCCCAAAATATTGATACTTAAACCAGGTGAGGTTATGATGATTCGTGATGAAGATATTTCCGTTGTCCTTGTGGATCAAGATGATAACGTTGTTGGATATGGTGATAAACTTGACGTTCATCGAAAAGGGCTTTTACATCGATCTTTTTCAGTTTTCATATTTAATGAAAAGAGGGAGCTTTTGATACAGCGTCGTTCAAAGTCAAAATATCATGCTTCCTTGAAATGGGTTAATACCTGTTGTGGGCATCCTTTCCCAGGAGAAAATGTTGAAGATGCAGCCATGAGGCGTACAAAAGAAGAGTTAGGGTTGTCTATCAAAGTAAATCCTTTAATGCATATTTATTATAAAAAAAACTTAGATCAAGGTATGATTGAACATGAATATGCCCATATATTCACGTCGGAATATGACGGTCAGCCTCTTACACCAGACCCCCGTGAGGTTTCTGAATACCTTTGGATGTCGCCATCGTCCATACAGTTGGATTTAAAAAGAGATCCCGATAAATATGCTGCTTGGTTTGCTTATTACATCCAAAATCACTATGAGGCGTTGTTCGCCCACCTACCTGCTTAGATTACGGTGCGGGGCCTTTTATGTCTGATTCAACACACACATCTAGATCAAAAAAAACATCTCCCTCAAAACCCCTTTCCAATAAAAAAAAATCAATAAAAAAAAACCGTAAATCCAAACCTAAAAAAACAAAAAAAACCTCAGCTTTGGGATCTAAAAAATCCATGGCCTCCTTTTCATTGATGGGACTCCTTTGGGGAAGTTTACTTACTCTTATTTTTGTTTTTTGGTTTTCATATGATTTACCCAGCGCAGAACGTTTAATCGATACTTCAAGGCGCCCTAACATTACTATTTTGGCACGAGATGGCCAAAAGATCGCCATTGTGGGAGATTATTATACTAAACCAATAAATTTAAAATACTTGCCTAAATTCGTTGTACAAGCATTTACTGCAACGGAAGATCGACGGTTTTTTGATCATTTTGGTGTTGATATTTTTGGTATATTAAGGGCTTTTATACGAAATTTTCTAGCGGGACGCGTTGTTCAGGGAGGGAGTACTATAACTCAACAACTGGCCAAAAATTTTCTTTTAACTGAAGGACTTTATACCTACCGTGATCGATCCCTTCGCCGTAAAATTCAAGAGGTTTTATTGGCTTTTTGGTTAGAATATATTTTTACGAAAACTCAAATCATGACCATTTATTTGAATCGAGTTTATTTTGGATCGGGTGCCTTTGGGCTTGGGGCTGCAGCCAAACATTATTTTAATAAAGAAGCTCGTGATTTGAATCTTTATGAGGGGGCACTTTTGGCGGGACTTTTGAAAGCACCCTCAAGATATTCTCCCCATAACAATGCAAGCCTTTCTCAAAAAAGAACGAAAATTGTATTACGCGCCATGTTGGATGCTGGTTATATCACTGATCCTACATGGGAGAAATGGCAGAAATACAAAATACGTGATCATATTATTACGAAAAAACATCTTTTCGCACGTTATTTCGTGGACTGGATTTTGGAAAAGTTACCCCAAATTATTGGTACGGTTATGGAGGATTTAGTGGTCACCACAACCCTCGATATAAAGTTACAAAAAAGAGCAGAAAAAGAATTAAAAGGTCAAATTAAAGAAAAAGGTCCTGCTCTTAATGTTACTCAAGGTGCCTTGTTAAGCATGACATCGTCTGGTTCTATTAGGGCTATGGTTGGGGGGTATTGTTATGGTAAAAGTCAATTTAATCGTGCGGTTCAAAGTCAACGACAAACGGGATCTATTTTCAAGATTTTTGTTTATCTAGCTGCCCTTGAGGCTGGGCTGCAACCAACCCGTCGTATAGTGGATGAGCCTGTGAAAATTGGGAAGTGGTCCCCTAAAAATTATGGTTGGAAAACCAGGGGAGACGTGAGTATGGCCGAAGGGTTAGCCTATTCTATTAATGGGGTGAGTATTCGTCTTGCAAGGTTTGTTGGCTTAAAACGTGTCATTGAAATGGCAAAGCGCATGGGGCTCAAAACGCCCCAGCCCCATGATTTGACCATTGCCCTTGGTACGGGAGACGCTTCACTCTTGGAAATGACGGCGGCCTTTGCGACGATTTCCCGTGGTGGGTATCCTTCTAATCCTTATGGTATCGTGGATATCAAAACGGGCCGCGGCAAAACTCTTTACCGTTTACCCCCACAGTCCTTCGATCTCGTTATTTCCAAAGAAATCGCTAGAAAAATGGATACTCTCTTGCAAGGTGTTATGAAAAGAGGAACGGGGCGCTTAATTGCATTAAAAAATCGTAAAAGTGCAGGTAAAACAGGCACCACACAAAATTATAATGATGCATGGTTTGTTGGATACAGCGATGATCTTGTTACAGGTGTATGGGTTGGAAATGATAACAATGCCTTGATGAACAAAGTTACTGGATCAAGGTTGCCAGGGCAAATTTGGCATGGCTTTATGAAGTAAGATCAGTCTCAATAATTTTTTATATATACTCATTCTAAAAAAGTGCCACCTATTGTAGACTTAAAATAAAAGTGATTTTATGGCTTACAGTTTAGGTTTACGGGAACGTGTAGTACACTTTATTAACTATATTTAGGGTCGTTCGAATATCACCGTGCTATTTAGAATGGTGATCCCCCATTTACTTAGGTTCAAAAAGTGTAATGTTTTTGTATCTGAAATCTGATACTGCCAATGCTTTACATTGAGAGTTTTAAAATTACTAGATCCTTTTTTGGGAATTTTAAGTGAGTAACGCAACAATGCCGCACATCCCGACGATTTTGCACTAATATTCCCGTGAATATCTTTCCCCGCACCACTGTAGATTCCTTTTTTTTCACCTTTCATAGGATTTAAAACCCATTGTCGATGGAATTTTCGACCGTCACTGTAGGTGAAATTTTCAACGAGATTTAAGGAGCCGTTTTTGGCTTTCCTTCCTGTAACTTCTGCTGAAAAACGACGACATAATTTACCAAGAGGAGACCTTGCAACGCCATGTGCCTTTAAATTTCCTTGATAAAATTCTTCGAGATTTAAGAGGGGAGTTGTGTTCGATAATTTTTTAAGGGCTCTATGATCTAAGAAATCTCGAAAATTACAGATGGAATATTGGACTATTTTTTTTATCATTTTTTCAAACCTTATTTAAACATATCACTGTCAAGAATAGCAGCAATGGTGGGCCCTAAAATAATGATTAAAATAGCTGGTAAACTTAACAATACAACTGGAACCGTTAACTTTGAGGGAAGTTTTGCTGCTTTTGCCTCGATGGTCATGAGTTTTTGTTTGGAAGATTCTTGGGAAAGATACATCAATGTTTTTCCAATGGGGACTCCTTGTCCTTCGGCTTGAGCTAAACTTGTGGTTAGGTTTTTAATAAGGTCAGAATCCACGCGGCGAGCAAGATTTTGATAAGCTATTTTTCGATCAGGCAGAATAGAAAGCTCTGCGGAAGTTATGGTGAGTTCACGCGCGAGGTCTGGGTTGGTGTGAATAATTTCCTGAGAAATACGATCAAGTGATCTATCAAAAGGTAAACCAGCACGTGCACACACAACTAAGAGATCAATAGCCATGGGAATATCTTTTAGAATAATATTCCGCCGAGAGGCTATTCTAAAATCCGTGAAATAATCAAAAAATCGAAATCCTATTCCAATAAAAAGAAAAAATATAAGGTACTTATAAAAAAGAGCTTGGGCAGAAAATGCTCCAGAAAATTCATTTAAAAAGAAAAAAAGAATAATGAAAACAATGACCGAACATATTTTATAGATGGGAACTAAAAAAGCAGCTGAATGAGGATCCCAGCCACACTGTTCAAAGCGTATACGGAAATCATCAACGGTTTGTTTATTTTTATTTTTTATCTTTTTAATCAAATCATCAATAAATGAAGGCTCTTTTTCCTTGTCCATGTTTTCAGTTTTAGTATTGTTTTTAAGAGATTTTTTTTCAGAAAATTTCAGCCGAGTTTTAAGATCTCTCTTGGATTGAGATTTTGATAAAAACCAATACAAACTAAAAACAATGAGGAATGTGAAAAGTGAAAGAATAAAGGGGCGCGACATATTTTTTTTCCTATTCAACTTTGATGTTCACGAGCCACTTGATAACAAGAACTTCGAGAAGCAAAAGGGATACAACGACCTTCAAAAGAAAACTGCCCATTTCATCATAAAAAAAGAAATCTAGGTATTCTGGTTTCATAATAGAAACAATAATCCAAATGGCGATGGGAACAGAACCTAGAATCATTCCAGTTGACTTGGCTTCTGCGGATAAAGATATTGTTTTAAGACGAATTTCATGGCGACGCTGCAAAAGGAAAAGAATATTTTCAAGGGTATCAGAAAGGGACCCTCCCGTTTGACGTTGGATAATAAGTGCATTGGAGAGAAAGTAAAAATCACTGGTATGGACACGTTCTGAAGCATGACGCAGGGCATCTTCATAGCTTACTCCAACGTTTATTTGGTCAACAATTTGTTGGAATTCGTCGCCAACGGACGGATGTAATTCCTTTGCTACCACTACAAATGTTCTTTCAACGGAATAACCTGCTTTTAGGGAGCGTAATATTATATCCAAAGCCGAAGGTAGGTGCTTAATAATAAGGTTTTGTCGACGGCCTTTAAGAAATTCCAGGGTAAAATAAAGAACCAAAATACTCAAAAAGGCAAAAAAGAAAAATCGGACAAAAAGGCTCCAATACAGAAAAAAAGAGGAAGAAAAAGTTAAAGTAAGAACGACTATCGTATAAATAATAATAAATTGAGTTAGAGAAAATTTTAGTCCAGAACGATAGAGGTGAAGTTGAAGCCAGTTTTCACTTTTGAATTTCCCAAGGTAGTCATGGAGTTTTTTTTCAATTAGGTTGCTGCGTTTTTTTTGAAACAAAGTAACGCGATCTGGAGTAATCGCAACATTCCCTGAAATTGTGCTGGAAATACGAGCCGCAAGCCGGAGCTTTTTTTGACGAAGGTCAAGCAAGGTGCCCAGGGCTAGATAAATAATAAAAAAGGCTACAAAACAAGAAAGGACAATGATTAAAGTTTCTGTCATAGGGAAGGTGCCGATTTGAGGGTTTCATTTAATTGGTTGATAAGTTTAAAATTCTTGGCGACGTCCGTTGTGTGGAGAGGAGCTTGTATATATTTAAAAGTGCCTTGCATGATTCCATGTTCATTATCATGGGTATAGGAAAATTTAAAAATATCATGGTGCTGTACAATATTGTCTTTAGTCCCATTTATTTCTGTTATTTGGGTGATTCGACGTTTTCCATCCCGCATGCGATCAAGGTGAACAATCAGGTTAACGGAGCTACCGATATAGCTTTTAAGAACTTGAGGAGGTAAATTATGACCTGTCATGAGAAGCATATTTTCAAGTCGATTCAAAGCTTCAACAGAGTTATTGGCGTGAACGGTAGACATAGAACCATCATGACCTGTATTCATGGCTTGAAGCATATCAAAGGCTTCGGCGCCACGGCATTCTCCCACAACTATGCGGTCTGGACGCATACGTAAAGCATTTTTTAGAAGGTCCGCAATATGGATGGCACCTTCACCTTCAATATTAGCAGGACGGGATTCAAGGCGCACAACGTGAGGTTGGGTTAGTTTCAATTCTGCTGCATCTTCAAGGGTTACAATGCGTTCATTGGGGTTAATAAGTTGAGAAAGCGCATTAAGCAATGTTGTTTTACCTGACCCTGTCCCCCCAGAGACAATAATATTAAGGCGGCATTTTGCAGCAATTTTAAGGAAGTCAGCCATATGTTGAGAAAGACTGCCCCCTTGAACCATGTCATTAAGAGATATTGTTTTTGTTGAAAATTTACGAATGGAAATGGCAATACCATCAAGAGATATTGGGGGGATTATAATATTAACGCGGCTTCCATCAAGGAGTCGAGCATCGACCATGGGGCTGGATTCATCGATGCGTCGTCCAATCATATTAGCCATGCGCTGGGCGATCTGCATAACATGACGCTCATTGCGAAACTCTACATCGGTTAAATAGAGTTTACCTTGTTTTTCAACGAACACGACATTATAAGCATTCACCATGATATCGTTAATGGTAGGGTCGGAGAGTAAGACCTCAAGG
>JAJRPZ010000089.1 GCA_024280495.1 Alphaproteobacteria bacterium | reverse complement strand
TGTCCTGAAAAAACGGAATAGGAACACACCACCATGTCACAAGATAATATAATTTCTTTCAAAAATCCAGCTTCTGAAGTCCCAGATTTACTCACTGAAATTGCGCGCCAGGGTGCCCGCGACATGCTTGCCAAAGCTATCGAGCTCGAGGTGCAGGATTTTCTTGGAGACTTTGAAAGCCTCACAACAGATGATGGGCGCAAACGTATTGTTCACAACGGATATTTACCGGAGCGTGAGATCCAAACGGGCATTGGCCCCCATTTTAGAAAATGAATTATATTCTTCATTTGGACAAACAATGGACATCAAAGGAAATAACAGAAATACGGAGTGAGCTATGGCATGAATATAACAAATATATTCATGAAAACACCTTAAACAAAGAGGCTGCAGTCAAGAAAGACAAAAACATACCAAATGCCAAAAAGTTATTTGATGAGCTAAAGCCTCTCAATCAAAAAAAATAGTCGTTCCAAAAAAAATAGAATGACCATAAATTATAAAATTAAGAGGAGCTTTTTTTAGAACTCGCCGCTTTTTTTACTGCTTGACTGCCTTTTTGTAAATCTTCGCCCAGTCCTTCGACGGTATTACAACCAGAAAGAAAGCACAAAGTTGATAAACAAAAAATACTTAACGTTAAAATTTTCATCATTTTTTCCTTTTAAATGGACCATTTTTTAGTATAAATCAATACAATGAACCTTTAAAGTTTAAAATCCAAACTGAAAAAATTAATCCCAAATATACAAAATAACCCAAGCCATTAAACCAACATAAACATTAGCTTTAAATATTTTAAAGCACTGTTTTGCATATATAACACGTGGACATTTTAAATTGAGCTTTGTTATTTGAAAAAATAGAATGATAACAAGGGCCATTAGCCCCAGAAAACCGAAAAAAAGATTTAAAAAAGAAACTGCATGGGAATACCTCCTCATTAAAACTAAAATAAGGGAGAGCACAAATCCTCCTACACATAATCCTAGAAACCATTTGTTTCTGCCGATTTTCGTAAGTGCCAGAGATTTTACCCCTGCTTTCAAATCATCCTCACGATCCATGTGCGCATAAATGGTATCATAATAAATAGTCCAAAAAACCGTGCCTATATATAAAATGAGAACATCAATGGACAAAATTCCTATCATATGAACATAGGCCATAAGCATGGAAAAATTCATGCAAAATCCTAAGTAAACTTGAGGTAACACAGTAAATCGTTTAAATAAGGGATAAGTAAACATAATGATTGCTGCTATGAATGCTAGATAAAAAACCTCTGTGCGTAAAAAAAATAAGAGCGTAGCCGCGAGTGTTAATTGGAAGCCTAGAAAAACTTTTGCTTGTGTCAAGGTAAGGTGACCCTTGACTAGAATTCTTGTCTTTGTTCGTTCAACATGACCATCGAAATCTCGATCCCAAATATCATTAATGGTGCATCCTGCACCTCGTATTAAAAAGGCACCCATAAAAAAGATAGCTATATCAAACAAAGGAATGTATCCCCCTACCCCCCTATCCTGAGCCCCAAGAGTTAGACCCATAAGAGCTGGCATAAAAATCAACCAAGTCCCAATGGGACGATCATGACGGGCAAGTTGCCAATAATATTTTAGGTTACGCTTCACTATTTTAGCCGTCATAAGCCCGAACAATTCTAGACACCAGGGGATGTCGCATAATATCTTTTGATGTTAGGTGACAAAGGGCGACTCCCTCAACACTTCCAAGGCGATCTACGGCATCAATAAGGCCACTTTTTGTACCCCGTGGCAAATCTACCTGAGAAGTATCCCCCGTGACAATCATTTTTGAATCATCCCCAAGGCGCGTTAAAAACATTTTCATTTGCTCTGTGGTAGTATTTTGCGCTTCATCCAGCAATACGTACGCCCTCGATAATGTTCGCCCCCTCATAAAAGCCAGAGGGGCCACTTCGATTTCATTACTCTCCAGGCGACGCTCCACTTGATCCGATGGGAGCATATCAAAAATAGCATCATAAATAGGACGTAAATAGGGATCTACTTTTTCACGAAGATCTCCTGGTAAAAAACCAAGTTTCTCACCAGCTTCAACAGCTGGTCTTGAAATAATAATGCGGTCCACGTCACCTTTTAAGAGAGCAGATATCACCATGGCAGTGGCAAGGTAAGTTTTTCCAGTTCCTGCGGGTCCCAAACCAAAAACCAAATCATTGGATTGCAGAAATTTTATGTATTGGACTTGCCCTTCTGAGCGCGGCGTAATCACTCGTCGTCTGGTGGAAATGAACATATCATTTGGTTTTTTCGACGTATTCAGGTGATTTATCTTATTGTTATTGGAAGCAGAAAGGCGAATGCAGGCATCAATTTCACCAACACTAACTACCTGTCCCGCAAGGAGACGATCATACATTTGACGTAAAACAGTCTCAGCAATAAGGATTTTTTTTTTCGCCCCCTGAATGGAAATTTGATTACCGCGGGCATGAATTTGAACATCAAGGCTATTTTCAATGCGTTGTAGATAACGGTCCCGTTCACCAAACAGCAATGGCAACAAACGATTATCCTCGAATCGCATATCAACGGCTGATTCATTATTGTTTTGTGACGTATCCTTGGTACTCAAAATATTTTACTCTCCTCTCTCTGTCGTGTTCTGGAGTTCAAAAATCATTAGCTATATTTTAATTATCGGTGATGATGACCTCACCTGTCAAACTATTATTCCCACATCCGACGATACGAACGGGGGCAACCTGGTTGATAAGACGTTCATTTGCTTGAACATATACGGATTGCATATAGGGACTCCGCCCAGAAAGTTGACCTTCATGACGTGCCTTGCGCTCGAATAGTACAGTCATCTCTTGACCAACGCATTTTTGGTTAAAGGCCATTTTTTGCTCATCAAGTAAGGCTTGAACTTCTGAAAGGCGTTGGACCTTGACGGCTTCTTCAATTTGAAATTCTGAAGATGCTGCTGGCGTTCCTGGACGCATACTGTATTTAAAGGAGTAAGCTTGCGCATACCCAACATGACGAATTAAGTCCAATGTATCCCTGTGATCTTGATCAGATTCTCCTGGAAATCCGATAATAAAATCAGATGAAAAAGCGATATCGGGACGTGCGTCACGGAATTGATCAATAAGCTTGAAATACTCGTTTCGTGTGTGTTTACGGTTCATAGCCTTTAGAATGCGGTTGGATCCCGATTGTACGGGTAGATGTAAATAAGGAGATAATTTTTTCACATCACGGTGTGCCTCAATGAGATCTTGGGTTACATCATTTGGATGAGAGGTAATATAACGAATAATCTCAAATTGATCAAATTCAGCAATTTCTTGAATGAGTTGCCCCAAAGGAATTTCTCCTGACCCATCAAGGGTTGCACCATGATAAGCATTGACATTTTGCCCCAAAAGAGTGACCTCTTTCACTCCAAGATCACTTAAACGACGGGCGTCATCCATCACTGATTTCACGGGTCTTGAATATTCGGCACCCCTTGTATAGGGAACAACACAAAAATGGCAAAATTTATCACATCCTTCTTGAATAGAAAGAAAAGCAGAAGCTCCCTCAACTTTATTCATTTCAGGAAGATCGTCAAACTTAGGCTGTGTTGGAAAATCAACGTTCAAAATGCCAGCGCCCCGTAAAGCAGGGTTATCACGGGTTTCTTTCTCACGCATGGCACGGGCGATCATTTCAGGCAAATTTTGATAAGATTGAGGGCCAAAAACCATATCTACATAAGGTGCACGACGCATAACTTCTCCGCCTTCAGCCTGCGCTGTACAGCCAGCAACAGCAATAAGCATATCTTTACCATTCTCAATTTTTTTCTTTTTAAATGGTTTCACGCGACCGAGGTCAGAGTAAAGTTTTTCAGATGCTTTTTCCCGAATATGACAGGTATTATAAATGGCTAGATCTGCTTTTTCTAAATCCTCGGTGATTTCAAACCCAAGGGGCGTTAGGATATCGGTCATACGATTACTATCATAGACATTCATCTGACAGCCATATGTCTTGATGAAAAGATAACGTTTTTCAGTATTGGCAAGGGATGAGGTCATAACGATAGTGCTTTATTATAAGGGGAATACAGAGTTTTTTGTATCACTCTCCTAGGTACTCCTGCAAGATAATTCGATATAATAGACGTATAAAAAAAAGGTGCCCTTTTCAAGACACCCTCTTTTTAAAATAAATTTTGGATTACGCAGCTTTACGCTTGCGCCCTAAACCTATTTGCATGGCAAGGCTACTGCGACGTTTTGCATAATTTGGTGCAACCATTGGATAATCAGCTGATAATCCCCAACGCTCACGATATTGCTCTGGTGTCATGTTATAAGAGCTTTTAAGGTGACGTTTAAGCATTTTTAATTTTTTACCATCTTCGAGGCAGATGATAAAATCATCAGTAATGGATTGATTAATAGGAACAACTGGGTCAGGACGATTTGCATTAACTGATGTGTTGGACGTAAGTTGCTTCAACGCCTTGTAAGCCGTTTCTAAAACCGCAGGCATATCCTCAAGTTCAACAGTATGATTGGTCAGGTAAGCAGCCGCAACATCAGAGGCCAAAGTCAAAATTTCTAAATTTTCTGATGTTTCCTGTGTGGGCATTGTCATGTTTGCAATCATTTTTTTATCCTTTACTTAATCAGATTTTATTTTAAAATCCCTGGCAAACTTTATTTAATTCAAATTAACCTGGTTTAAATACTCAAAAAATACTTTCAGGTGAATATTAAATTCACTAATTAAGACGTTTTTAGGACAGTAAGAGAAAATAAGCAAGATCTTTTTTTAATATTTCTTGTTATTATGAATATTTAAAAATAAATGCGTTTTCAAGAATTCCCGTGTCAGTTTTATAATACTTTTGACGGATGGAGACCTTTTGGAATCCTATTTTTTTATAAAGTGAAATTGCAGCTCTATTGTTTACATTCACCTCAAGAAAAATGGTTTTAACGTCAGGGCTCCCTAAAAGAAGCTTAAAGAGTTCCAAAGCAACACCTTGATTCTGATTCTCCTTGAGGACTCCAAGGGTTAATATTTCACACTCTCCTTGAATACTGTTAGCCACAAGAAAAGCAATGAGGTTATCATCCAAAAAAGCCCCAAAACTCAGGCTTTTTTTATAACCCACAGTACTGAGATAGGACTCAAAGGCCTTTTGAGATAATGGTCGATGAAACAAAGAGGTATGCAACTTTTCAAGGTCTGCCGCATAACTAGTTGACAAAGGGCCATAGGAAACCCTTGTCATGACGATTTTTTTTCAAAAAGAGGCTTTGCCTTAGAAATATCAGCATTTCTCATATAAAAAGGCTCGCAAGGAAAAGTGCTATAATCCTTAGAATCAATGGCAGCAGCACACTGTAACAATCCCTTGGCATCAGGCATAAAAAGGGGGGCTACGGACAGTTCCGATGCGCCATTTCCTAAATAAATAATATCATCGGATATCTGTAAATTCAAAATTTCCTGGGGAGTTGCCATAAAAGGCTTTCCTTGCATTTCACCACTTTCATCAAACTGCTGAACATAGAGCTCTTTACGCATAGATTCCAAAACCACAAGTGTTTTTTTCTCTAAGGAGGTATCAAAGGCATAAGTATCCCTCACCCACTGAAAGCTATTAAGGGCAATGGCGGGAACTGATGCAGCAAAGGATAACCCTTGGGCTGTTGCAAGCCCCACACGAATCCCCGTAAAGGATCCAGGTCCAGCCGTTGTGACCACAAGATCTAAGTCTTGAAAAACAAGGGAGTGCTTTGTCAACATGACCTTGAGGCGTGACAATAAATTAACATCCTGACCTCGGAATTCCAAGGCATAAAAGGAGTCTACCACCCTTCCCTCCTTCATGAGGGCAAATGAGGAAGAGAAATTAGCAAGGTCAAAGGCTAGAATATTTTGAGTTGTCATTTGTTTCTATCTATTTTTTTGAAAAAACACTGTTTCAACCTATCTCAATAGAGCGCAAATATCGAGGATTTTTCACTTGGCCCTGGGCAAAGGGGGTGTTGCTACTTTAAAATGACGCACTTTGTTTCTGAGAGGGTGCTTTATAAGACACGTTCTATACACATGACCCATGAAAAATGTGATTCACAAGGTTACTATTTCTGCTGCGCCAGGGGTTCCCAAGAGTTTTTTCATAATACGATTATTAAATTCATGGCCAATGTTATGGCCAGAGCATTTACCGTAAAGCAACAGACCTGTGAGATAAAAATCTCCCATGGCATCAAGAATTTTATGACGAACCATTTCATTTTGATAACGAAGCCCTTCTTTATTCATAACTTTTCCTTCTTTAATAACAACGGCATTATCCAGGGATGACCCCTTGGCAAGGCCTGCTGCATAAAGAGCTTGAGCATCTTGGTAAAAACCGAAGCTACGAGCTTTAGAGATGTCTTTTTCAAAAACATCTGCTGAAATAGAATAGGAACCTGATTCAGGTTTGAGCCCTTCCCGCCCTTGAAAATCAACGCTTAAATCAAAACAAATCTTGTCAGCTGGCTCTAGGCAAACCCAACGGCGTTCTTCTTTAAGCTCAACGTTTTTTTTAATTTTAATAATTTGACGTTTTTCTTCTTGTACGACAATGCCAGCTTTTTGAAGTAGGTCCATAAAAGGCCCCGCACTACCATCCATAATAGGCATTTCAGATCCCGAAACACGAACCAAAATATTACTAATACCAAAAGCACTCAACGCCGCCATAAGATGTTCCACCGTACTAAGGGTCACACCAAAGCTGTTGCCAAGGGTTGTTGAGAAACGCGTATCCACAACGCGATTTATCCCAGCCATAATTTGTGCGTTATCTTTAAGGTCAGACCGTTCGAAAATGATACCCATATTAGCAGCAAGGGGATGAAGTTCCAGTTCTACCGTAAGTCCACTGTGCACGCCAATACCTGATATAGTAACGGATTTTCCAATGGTGGTTTGAAAAGGAGGATAAGAAGATCGTTTGGTTAATAGCGCGGTCAAAACTGTCATTTGGTGGAATTTCCAATTATAAGTCCAAAATAAAACGGTCTTCAGTCAAATTCAAACCTTAATTTGTTACAAAATATTACGGGACTCATCAGAAGTATCCAGAGAAAAAACGTGCATTTTTTTGCCAGATCTGCTAGAAAAGATCATAGTAACTTTTCTGGATGGTTCAATGTCTTCTCAGTCTGAAACGACTGCCGCTTCTATTTCTTCAACAACCTCATTTTCTGCCCTGAGGCGTTTTTTCTGGCCCATTCACGGCCATGAACTTAAAAAATTCCTTCCCCTGACATTAATCATGTTTTGCGTCCTTTTTAACTATACACTTTTGCGAAATATGAAAGATGCCCTTGTTATCACGGCTTCTGGTCCTGAGGTTCTCCCTTTTCTTAAAGCCTTTGTTATCCTCCCTTTTTCCCTTGTTATTGTGGCTGGTTATTCAAAGCTGTCTAACCTTTTCAGCTCTGACAAAGTTTTCTATATTGTTATTTGCATATTCCTAAGTGTCTACATATCTTACGCTCTTTTCGTGCATCCGAACCTTGAAACCCTTCACATGTCGCCGGAATGTTTAAAATCTCTCCAGTTGCGCCACCCTAATTTTCAACATCTCTTTTCCGTTGTGGCAAACTGGAGTAGCAGCCTCTTTTACCTCTTTGCAGAACTTTGGGGAGCCACCACTATTACATTAATGTTCTGGCAATTTGCCAATGCTACCACCCGAATTCCTGAAGCAAGACGTTTTTACACCATGTTTGGCCTCCTCGGTCACACGGCCTTAATTGCCGCTGGTTACCTTGGTACTTTTCTATGCGGCATGAGATCCAGTAGTACAAGCCAAACAGATGGGTGGACCTTTTATATAAACTACAATATTTTTGCCATTACAGTTTCAGCCTTGATTGCCATGGCACTTTATTGGTGGATGACCAACCGCGTCCTATCAGATCCAAAATACGGTAATCACGATGATCTTATTGGCGTCAAAAAAGCAAAAAAAACTAAACTTAGTCTAAGGGAAACATTTACCTATATTACCCAATCAAAATACCTTGGTTACATTTTGATGATGGTTGTTGGCTATGGCCTTGCCATGAATCTTTCTGGTATTCTTTGGAAAAAACAAGTTCAAATCCTTTATCCGAATCCCTTAGATTATGCAGGATTTCTGTCTTCCTTTGTTCAATGGGTGGGGTATATGACCATCATCTTTATCTTATTTCTCAAAGGTATGGTTGAACGTTTTGGTTGGTATAAAGCTGCTATGTTTACACCAGTCATCACTTTTCTGACAGTCATGCCCTTCTTTATTTTTATGTTTTTCAGCGATGAGCTTTCTTCTCTTTGTTCCATTGCTGGGTGCAGCGCCATTACCTTAGCGGTATTCGTTGGTGGTGCTCAACAAATTATCAGTAAAGGTGCTAAATATTCTATGTTCGATCCCACAAAAGAAATGGCTTATATGCCTCTGGATCAAGAGCTCAAAATCAAGGGAAAAGCTGCCATTGATGTTTCAGGATATAGTTTTGCAAAGGCCAGTGGAGGGTACATAGCAGGCGGTCTTTTAGTCCTCACAGCAGCAAGCGATCTTATGGTTATCGCACCTTATCTTGCTGCCATTGTTGTTGTGGTACTCATTGGGTGGATAGTGGCCGTAAAACGCCTCAGTATCCTCTATAAAAACCTTGTGAATAAAGTCAAATCACGAGATGTTAAGACGTTTACCAGCCATAATAAAATGATTAAATAGATCTTAATTCTTTTTTTAAAAGCCATTGAATACCCTTGAAATAACGCTGGATCACAAGGGCAAAACCACTGTTACCCATAACGTTTTGCCCAGTCCCCACAGGATCCATAAAAATAGCAATAGTGGTGACTAGGCCTATCATTTCTGGTGTGAAATTCAAATAAGTCCCCAACAACGGGATTAAAATTACGACACTACCACCAGGTACGGAAACACCACTAAATTGCGCCACAGCAAAGATTGCTGCGAACTTAATAAACACAATTATATCAGGCATCATCATCCCATTGGCCATCAAGTAGACCGCCATTGTAATAAGAGATAATGAAATACATTCACCAACATCATGGCAGTTTACCGTGGACGTAATGGCAATTTGTGATAAATCTTTATCTCCAAGGTTTTTTTCAGCCACCCGTAATGTCACAGGCATTGTGACCAAGCTTGACATTGTCGAAAACCCTAAGAGCCCAGCTGGTAAAGCATTAAGAAAGCACTGACGCGCTTTTTGAAGACTCAGACCTGCCCCTAAAAGAAAAACCAAAAAAACATAAATAATTTGAATAACAATAATAACCATAATTAAGCTGCCAAAATCAGAAAAAACCGTGGAAAAATCGTTCTCTGCATTGAGCTTTAATAGCATCCCAAAAATATAAAGGGGCAACAAAGGAATAAAAATATTTTGAAAAAAGAAAATCGACTTTGTTTTATAACCCTCAAAAAAAGTTGTTATTTTCTGAGTTACTAAAGTTTCAGTTTTGAAAGTAAGGGAAAATCCAACGGCAACACCCAATAACAAAAGGGCTTCAACACTAACAAGAGGCTCGAGGTTAAAATCAAAAAAAGCAAGCAAAGGCTCTGCATCTCCTGGATCAAAAGTCATGGAGAAATTCATCCACGGCACGAAAAAAGCCGCAGCCCCGCTCCCCACTAGTATGGATAAGAAGTTAGAGAGAGTAATTAAAACAAGCAAGGAAACAATCAATGTTAACCCGTTGGATTTCAAATGAGTAATACTCATAACTACAAAGGGAAACACCAAAAATGGCAATAAAAACATTAATCCCCCCCGAATCAATGAACTGGCTGTATAGGCCCATCTCTGGACTTCAAGAGGTACCAAATGCCCCATGGTTACCACGATTATCATAATAGAAATAATTAAAATAATAAAAGAAAATTCTTTAATTTTAGCCATAATTGGATTTTGATAAAATGTTTGAGTGTCGGACATATTAAGGAGCTAAATTTAAATAAAATATATCAATAGATTAGCATGGAGAGCCATCAAAGCAATAGAAAAACAAAAGGGCATATATGGAATATAAGAAAATCATGGTCGGGGCGAAAGGATTCGAACCTTCGACCCCCACACCCCCAGCGTGGTGCGCTACCAGGCTGCGCTACGCCCCGATCCATGACTAAAAGAAAGATAGCACAATCCCCTTATTCTTCAAGGTGAAATATTATGAATCAAGAAAATATAGTCTCAATTTTTCTAAAAATTCTAGCCGGCGTTGCTCTCTCTTACGCCTATTCTCTTCGTCACGATAGCTTTCAATTCGTCTTAATTGGTTTTTTCCCATTTTTTCTCTTTCTTTCTCATTTATTGTTGGTAAATGAGGGGGAGAATGAGGTTTATCAACAGTGATAGACGTATGTGGGTAGTCATCTTCATCATTAGGTAAACTCGCCATCCCCTCCGATTCATAAAGAAATAAGGCACAAAAAAATCCAGAAACCACACGTCGAAATAAGTGTTTTCGCCTATAACGTATAGACGCTGAAATGATTGATGACATTTTGGGACTTTGATTTACAATAGTTGTTAATAATTTTGGTAACATATTATTCTCCCTATTTGAAATAACTATACCAAATAAAAAAGGTGAAAAAAAGTCCCTACAAAATAGTTGTCATATAATTTTAAAAAAACCTTTTTAAGTCAATTCATAGCATTTAAGTTTTTTAGAAAGAGTATTACGACTAAGGCCCAGAGCCTCTGATGCTTTAAGTTTATTCCCCCCAAGGTGCTCGAGAACAACCTTAAGAAGAGGTTTTTCCACTTGTGCCATGATGGTTTTGTGGAGGTCCGTTGACGGGAGTTGTCCATCAAGGCTTTGAAAATAAGCCTGCAAACGTACTTCAATCATATCTGATAAAGAAGAAGCATTACCATTTTGAAAATCTTTTTTTTCAAGCGCAGTCATTTTCATTCCTAATTTAAACCCAGTAATTGATCATAGTAACCTTGAATAAGTACTTCTATTTCGAAGGCAGCCTTGGTTTGCATAATTTTCACGCGGAATTCATTGGAACCGCTGAGGCCTTTACTATACCAACTCACATGCTTTCTGGCCATTTTAATTCCGACCTGTTCACCATGATGGCTCACAATATCTTTATAATGTTCCATCAATAAATCACGTTGCCGAGCAAGGTCAGGAGCTTCACGCTTAATCCCATATTTAAAGTATGAACGAATATTATTTAAAAGCCAAGGTTTTCCATAGGCACCACGACCTATCATCACGCCATCTGCACCTGAGGCATCCATAGCCGCAACGGCTGTTTCTTCTGAAACAATATCGCCATTGACAATCACTGGAATTTTTACGGCTTCTTTAACGTGCCCAATGAAAGCCCAATCAGATCTACCATTATACATTTGGCACCTTGTGCGCCCATGAACCGTAAGGAGATGAACACCTTCCCCTTCTGCGATTCGAGCAAGCTCTGGGGCATTACGGGTATGATCATCCCACCCCGTGCGCATTTTGAGGGTTACGGGAATATCAACGGCCTTTACCGTTGCCGTAATAATTTTTTTTGCTAAATCAAGGTCACGCATCAAAGCAGACCCAGCATATCCATTAACAACTTTCTTCGCAGGGCACCCCATATTAATATCAATAATATCTGCGCCCATGTCTTCATTAAGCTTGGCTGCTTCTGCCATGACATGGGGTTCACACCCAGCAAGTTGAACCGTTGCGGGTCGTTCTTCTGGACATTTTTCAACCATTTTCAAAGTGCGTTTACTGTCCCGAATCATGGCTTGGGAAGCAATCATTTCAGAAACAACCAAGGATGCGCCCATTTTTTTCACGATTTTACGACATGGTAAATCCGTAACACCAGAACAGGGTGCTAAAAAAACATTGCCCTCCAAAATATGAGGGCCAATTTGAATGTTTTTAAAATAAGAGGGCGAGAAAAAATTCATAGTTGTAAAGATATCTTTTTACAACGAAATTCGCAAGTTAATTCCTCTTAAAAAATACCCTCATTATTTCCAGTGTCTAATTAAATTAACATAAAGTTTATGAGTTATCTATTTTCATGGCTTCCAAAACACCTACCCAACCTTTAGGAGCCTCTCCCGTTAAAGCCCACTTAATATAATTTTCAAGGCCCTTTGAAAAGCGCTTACAGTTAGATGTATAGGCAGCGACTGCATCGGGTAATTTATGTGGTTTCGTTGTATATAACATTCTTATTTTGGCTTTGGATGCAGTAAAAGCGCTAAACTCGTTTAATAGATTAGTTGTCACTATTTTATTTTTTTTCAGATCGTTAACTTCTTTATTATGTTGTTTTTGTTTTTTAGTAACTGCTATCATATTTTTCTTTTTAAGGGACTTTCTTTGAAGAATTTTATATTTTTTTTTAACTTTCTCATATGATTTTTCACAGGTTTTTATTGCTCCCTCGGCTTTATCTCTTGCACTTTTTGCATGACCTTCTACAAAGACCCCTGCAAAAAATAACAACGCAGCAGTAGAAAGCATTTTTACTATCAGTAATTTCTTGTTTTTTAACATGTCAACATATCCTTATAGTTATTATCTATAAAATATATCACTTATATTAATTTTTACTTAATAATAATTCCATTATGAGCTATAGGTTCTACTCATTCAAAAGAGTTGAAGCAGCGGCTCTTGCTTCCATGGAAATTTGATCTCCAGATAACATTCGAGCAATTTCTTCAAGACGTTGCGCCTTGGAAAGAATGCGCACACTCGTTCTTGTTAAGGGAGTCTTCATTAAGGAAGAGTGAGGTATTCCA
>JAJRPZ010000088.1 GCA_024280495.1 Alphaproteobacteria bacterium | reverse complement strand
GTGACATGGTGGTGTGTTCCTATTCCGTTTTTTCAGGACATCTAAGAATACACCACTAAATCTCTCTCAAAAATACCCATACACAATTTTTAGCTATAACTCCGTCAAAAGCTAGGAAATGTCTTTACCAGTAACTTGGCAGAAAGCACGGTAGATAGTCTTATTAATCAGAGGTGCAAAGGGCAGCAACACATGAGATGGTCAAGAGACGGCCTAAATATATTGCTACAACTCAGGGCAGCTTTGAATAGCACTGAAGAATGGCAAAACAAATGGAAAACTGCCATTTTAAACGCAAACTAACAACTAAAACCACTCAGTTCATTACACTTCCTGCCAAACTTGATAAGCTTCCCCTTACAACAAGAACATGTCATCTTCTCGGAAAAGACCTTTAACTTTTCGGACAACAGATGATCTTGAGCTTTTTGTAAAATCTATATTTGCTTTTTTAAGCCCTTAGATAAGTCTAGTAAGGAAGTGGGTTTTGTAATAACATCTTCACATAGGGTGTGGCTTCTAGATACTGCTGTGGAATCTTCCGTATTGTATGTTCCAAATATAAGGCGATATGAGAGAGTCATGATGGATATTCCTTCTAAATATGAATAACCCCCTATCACTTTAAAATCTAAATTGACACCTATTATATTACATTTTCAAAAAGGCTTCTTCCATGGGAACTCAATCAAAAAAAGAAACAGTCACCTGTGATGGTGGTGCATATAATGGTCATCCCCTTGTGTATCTAGATATTGCAAAAAAAGGTTCGGTGAAATGCCCTTATTGCAGTCGTGACTTTACACATGATTTTGATGAAAAAAATGAAACTTGACTCTATTTTTAAGCTCGCATCGGACTATAAACCTGCAGGGGATCAACCCAAAGCCATAAGAGAGCTTAATGCTGGCTTGGACAATGAGGAGCGGGACCAAGTTCTTTTGGGCGTTACTGGGTCTGGTAAGACTTTTACCATGGCAAAAATCATTGAAGCCCAAGAACGTCCTACCTTAATTCTAGCGCCTAATAAAACCCTAGCGGCACAACTCTATTCAGAAATGAAAGAGTTTTTTCCTAGTAATGCCATTGAATATTTTGTTTCTTATTATGACTATTATCAACCAGAAGCTTACGTTGCACGAACAGACACCTACATTGAAAAAGAATCCTCCATTAACGAACAAATAAACCGTATGCGTCATAGCGCAACGCGCATGCTCTTAGAGCGCCGTGATGTGATTGTCGTTGCCAGTGTATCTTGCATATATGGTATAGGGGATGTCGAAGATTATAGTGCCATGACTTTAGTCTTAAAACAGGGACAAGACATTGATCAGCAATCCCTCATGCGCCATTTTGTTGACTTGCAATATAAGCGTAATGATATTGGGTTTTCACGGGGATGTTTTCGCGTGACGGGAGACACCGTTGATATATTTCCGTCTCATATGGAAGATAGAGCCTGGCGCCTTTCCTTTTTTGGAGATGAAATTGAAGGAATCATAGAAATCGACCCTCTTACTGGGCATAAAACACAAAATTTCAACGAGGTAAAAATTTACGCCAATAGCCACCATGTGATTCCAAAACCCACAATGCAACAAGCCCTTAAACAAATTAAAATAGACCTTAAGGAACGTATTTCCGAATTTGAAGCCTCAGATAAACTTATTGAAGCACAACGCATTAACCAGCGAGTGACCTTTGACATTGAAATGATGACTGCAACGGGTATGTGCCCTGGCATTGAAAATTATTCAAGATATTTCACGGGTCGAGAACCAGGTGAAGCGCCACCAACATTATTTGAATACCTCCCAAAAGATGCCCTTATTTTCTTGGATGAAAGCCATGTTGGCATCCCTCAATTAAATGGTATGTACAAAGGCGATGCGGCACGTAAGCGAAATTTATCTGATTTTGGCTTTAGACTTCCAGCCTGTAAAGATAATAGGCCCCTTAAATTCGAGGAATGGGAAATACTACGCCCCCAGACCATTTACGTATCCGCAACCCCTGGCCCTTGGGAGCTTGAAAAAACTCAAGGTGTTTTCACGGAACAAGTCATCCGCCCAACGGGCCTTGTGGACCCGCCCTGTCTTATCCGCCCAACGGAGAATCAAGTGGATGATTTGATTCATGAATGCCTTGGGACAATCGAAAAAGGCTTACGCATTTTAGTCACTACATTGACAAAAAAAATGGCAGAGGCTTTGACGCAATATTTTGATGAAGCAGGCATTAAAGTTAGCTATATCCACTCGGATGTGGATACCCTCGAGCGCATTGAAATTATCCGCGAATTACGTCTTGGTACTTATGACGTTTTAATCGGTATTAACTTACTCCGTGAGGGTCTTGATATTCCTGAATGTGGTTTGGTTGCTATCTTGGATGCGGATAAAGAAGGATATTTGCGTTCCAGGACATCCCTAATTCAAACCATAGGCCGTGCAGCCCGTAATATGGATGGCAAAGCCATTTTATATGCAGATCGCATAACGGGATCCATGCAAGCAGCCCTTGATGAAAATAATCGGCGCCGAGAAAAACAACAAGCATATAACGTTGCCAATGGCATTACACCAGAAACGGTTAAAAAATCTATCAGGGATATTATTGGCTCCATGGAGCGCGGCACCCTTAAGTCCAGTAGCAAAAAATTAAAGGTCAGTTTGCAGGGTGCGGAGTTTACAAAACATATCAAATCATTACGCAAACAAATGAATGAAGCTGCCTCAAACCTTGAATTCGAAGAGGCCACTTGTTTGCGTGATGAAATCCACCAACTTGAAAAAGATCAGTGGAAGTGTAATGAACTGAGTGATTTTAGTTGTTAGTTTGCGTTTAAAATGGCAGTTTTCCATTTGTTTTGCCATTCTTCAGTGCTATTCAAAGCTGCCCTGAGTTGTAGCAATGTATTTAGGCCGTCTCTTGACCATCTCATGCGTTGCTGCCCT
>JAJRPZ010000087.1 GCA_024280495.1 Alphaproteobacteria bacterium | reverse complement strand
TCACTCAAGAGGATGTGAAAAAGATCGAAATGTTACTCAACACAAGACCAAGACGCATCCTTAATTTTGAAACGCCAACTGAAGTGTTTTACGAAGACCAGACCAAAAACTCAAATGACGCACTTCACATGTGAAGGGGCCAGTCATAATAAAAACCCCAGACATGATTAATCCTATCAAGCTTATTTCATTTTAGGCTTCATAGCAGGAAATGCGATGACATCACGGATACTAGGAGAGGCAGTTAAGAGCATGGTCAAACGATCAATGCCAACTCCCAAACCACCGGTAGGTGGTAAACCATATTCAAGGGCTGTAATAAAGTCTTCATCCATGGCATGGGCTTCATCATCACCCTTTTCCTTATCTGAAACTTGCGCCTCAAAACGTTTACGCTGGTCAATGGGGTCGTTTAATTCGGAAAACCCATTGGCAATTTCCCAGGTATTCACATAAGTTTCAAAACGTTCTGTCAAACGGGAATCCTCTGGATGCTTTTTTGCAAGGGGAGATATATCCAAGGGCAATTCAGTCACATGGGTTGGCTGAATCAGTGTCTGCTCTACTTTTTCTTCAAATACTGCCTCAACCACTTTACCCCACACTGTTCCCTTATCCACATGAACACCAAGATTTTTTGCTGCTGCGATGGCTTCTTCCGCCGTAGAGATGGTATTGAAATCAACATCGGTTTCATCCTGGATTAATCCACACATAGAACGACGTCGCCAAGGTGCTTTAAATTCCAAGGTATGTTCACCAAAATCAACGGATGTCCGGCCAAGAACTGATTCTGCAACGGTGGCGATCATATTTTCAGTGATATTCATTATATCATTATAATCGGCATAGGCTTGATAAAGCTCAACCTGTGTAAATTCAGGGTTGTGGCGGGTTGAAACTCCCTCATTTCTAAAGCAACGATTGAGTTCAAAAATTTTATCGCTGAGGCCACCAACCATAAGTTTTTTTAAATAGAGTTCTGGGGCAATACGCAAAAATAAATCCATTTCAAGGGCATTATGATGAGTCGTAAAAGGCTTGGCCAATGCCCCACCTGCGATGGGATGCAACATAGGTGTTTCGACTTCAAGGAAGCCATCTTGAATCAAATAGTGGCGAATAGCCGATGTTATTTGCGAACGCTTGCGCAACGTATCACGAGACTCTTCACTCATGATAAGATCAAGATAACGTTGACGATAACGGGTTTCAACATCGCTTAAACCATGGTGTTTTTCAGGCAATGGCAAAAAAGCCTTTCCAAGAAAAGTGATTTCTTGGGCATTAATGGTAATTTCACCACGGGGCGTGCGGCGCACATACCCCCTCACCCCAATGTGATCCCCGATATCCAATTGTTTTGCCATGGCCAAAACATCTTCTGTAGAGTAATTTTTATGGCAAAAAATCTGAATTTTTCCACTGATGTCATGGAGATCAATAAACATACCACTGTTACGGTAGGAGCGAATGCGCCCTGCAAGCATAACTTCATCTTCAACGGATTGATCATTTTTTAGGTATTCATATTTATCAGTGATGACCTTTATGTCATGGGACCTGGAAAAAGTCGAAGGGAAAGGCGTCACACCCATTTCAAGTAATGTTTTGAGCTTTTGCAAACGTGCTGCACGAAATTGATTTTTTTCGCCTTCGAGCTCTGCTGTTACATAGTTAAGTTCATCATCAAGGTGAGAAACAGTCGTCGTCATAACATTTACTTTCATATTAATTTAATATCGAGATTGACAATACTATGCAACCCCATGATTAAAAAATCAAGAATTATAGGGAGTTACACTTAATTTTAAGGCGTTTTTTTGCACGTCAACAAACCTTTCGTTATTTGAGACACCCAAACAATAAATCCAGCAATAAGCGCGCCAAGGGAAAAAGAAACCAAAATCACAAGAGACAGCATGCAGTCAAATTTTTGGGGAAATGGCCACAAATCAAATGTCACAGTTTGGCTATTATTCACTGCAAAAAGCGTAACCAATAAAGCTATCAAAACCATTATTACAATTTTCAGAGATCTCATTGGATTTTTTTCCCATTTTATTTTTATAGGCTTATTAAACTTTGTCACACAGATTTCTAACAAAATGGCCCATGCCCGTTTGGCGTATGCGTTTCAAACGTTCAGACTCAAGAATAGCACGCACTTGCTTTGTCGCTTGATCAATATTGTGATTCACTATGACATAATCATATTCTGCCCAATGGCTCATTTCATCTTTGGCCCTGGACATACGATATTGTACAATTTCATGATCGTCCTGCGCACGTGCCGTCAAACGGCGTTCTAATTCACTCCATGAGGGCGGTAATAAAAACACTGTTACTAGATCGCCTCTAGCGCTTTGCCCTAGCTGTTGCGTGCCTTGCCAATCAATATCAAAAAGAATATCATGCCCCTGGGAAAGGGATTTTTCAACGGGTCCTTTCGGTGTTCCATAATAATTTCCAAAAACCTTGGCCCATTCTAAAAATTCATTATTAGAAATAGAGTCATTGAATTTTTTTTCATCCACAAAATGGTAATCAAATCCATCGCATTCACCTGGGCGACGTTTACGTGTGGTATGAGATAAGGACAAAGAAAGATTTCTACCTTCTTTTATAAGACGTTTTGAAATTGTCGTCTTCCCAGCCCCAGAAGGTGAGGATAAAACAAACATAAATCCTCGCCTTTCAATGGGGGGATCAATGCATTGATTATGATTTTCTTGGACAGCATGAGCAGTAAATTGGTGAGACATAAATCCAACGGAATTTAAAATTATTTAAAACACAGTATATCCCCATATCAATGATTTTTAAAGGTCATTTTACCTTTTTAAGACTCCTTAAACTTCTTTTTCAAAAAATCAAAGCCGTCTTTGAGATTGGACTTCATTTTCGGAATTTTCATGACTTGGTCCAATTTTTTACTGAGATAGGCGCGTGTGCGGATGTTGTCTTCTGAATCATCTTTTAACCAGAACAAAAACGTGGCTGAATACACACCAGCAAGCAATATGCGTTTGGTATAAAAATTATAATCCGTCGAGGTGTCTCCAACTGCATGCCAAATTTGTGTAACAGTGTTATAGAGGGATTTGAGCACCATACTTGCCTTTGTGGGATGTCGTAAAAAGTCAGCGCTTTTCTGAACGGCAATTTTATGGGGCTCTAACAAGCGAAAGCGAACCATAATAGCCGTTGCAACTCGGTCTTTTGTTCGCATAGATGAAAGGTCCATATTTGAAAGCTTTTCCAACATTTGGCAATCTACTTGATTCAGGTAATAATACAACATTGACTCTATATCACCTCGAAACACCCGATATTCATCGCCTTCTCGAAAACCAGAATTTACAACCGCTTGACGAAGACTTTCAAGGGTCCAACCTGATAAGGGAACGACTTTTAACATTTCCGCCATGATATTTTTTTTGCTTTCTTGGCTGTGAATATCAATGGTTTCAGAGACGTTTTCTGGCAATTCAACGGAAGACATGTATTTTTCCTTTCTTTGTGGTATACTTAATCTTGTAGTGTAAATGTTTTGTGGCAGAGAGCAATCTCTGTTA
>JAJRPZ010000086.1 GCA_024280495.1 Alphaproteobacteria bacterium | reverse complement strand
TTGAAATTCTTGACGTTGAATTAACTGGGGGAGGGAGAGTCCCGCGATGGTTCCCATGATGGCAAGGACAAGTGACATCTCTAGTAATGAAAATCCTCGCTCATCTTTAAGAAAGTTTAACATACAGTACGCACACAGGGTTTTTAGAATTTGTATTGAGGGTATTTTTATCTTTAAGGCAAAGCCCGCCAGAGCCAAGAGAGTTTTCCGATCCTTGTGCGCCGTTTCTCATTTGCACGCTACCCGATGACGGGTCGATGGAATCCATTTTTTTGGAGATGCTAAGAGCTTCTAGGGGGGTTAAAAGACCTCCTTGGTTGGTTGATCCAGACTTGGAGCCAATAATGAACCAGTGCCCTTGAAGTTCGGGCATAGGCGTATGGGATATTGTAATGCCGCCTCCTACCTTTGTGTCAGGGATGCCTTTGCCAATATCCAAGTTGGTGCTATTTACCTGAATGCCTGGGTCTGGAATGAGATCGGAGGCAGCAAGGTGCGCCCAAAAAGATGTTGCCTCATGGCCATGTGCACCATCACCAGGAGTAAGTCCAAGGCCTTCGATCATGCCGTTGTTATTGCCGTCTTTGAGGTTTTCAGAAATATATTTTGAGGCTTTGTCATAATCACCTGGTAATGATCCATAGCGGTCAAGAAAAGTGTTTGTTGCCATTGTATATTGGTTGATTTGAGTGATGAGAGTTTTGAGGCGTGCACCCGATAGAAGATCTTGTCCTTTAAGAACGGCGCTGATAAGTAAGCCTATGATCACAAGGGAAATTGCAATCTCAACAAGACTAAAAGCGGGAAGGTCTTGTTTGAAGAAGAGAGTGAGTTTGTTCTTTGTTTTATTTAAGGTGGGGGAGGCGTGTTTAAATGGCATACGATAAAAAACTCCTTGCACCTTTAGAGTAGTGTTTTTTCCATAAAATGCAAAGTGGCTTTTTAGTTATTAAAATTTTAAATAAAACACTGATCAACTATAAAATTAGAAATTAATACCGTGGCTGGCGGTAAATCTCCAGAAGGCTTCAAGTTTTTGGGTGGTTTTGCGCATGTTTTGCAGGTCATTTTCGCTGATGTTATTGTGCTTAAGGTTAAGGGCATGTTTACTGAAAATTGTGTCAAAACGGTTGAAAATTTCAAGGCCTTTTTTGCTCAACTTAATATGACTGGAGCGTTTATCATGTTGTGATTGTTCTTGAACAACATAGCCATTTTCAACCATTTTTTTGAGGTTATAGGTTACATTAGACCCCATGTAATATCCACGGTTGCTGATTTCTCCGACGGTCATACGGCTGCGCCCAATATTATAGATGATAAAGCACTGAATATCGCTCAGATCTTTAACGGACTGGCGGTCAAGTTCAGCCTTAATAACACTAAAAAATAATCTATGAAGGCGTTCAACGCCCATAATCATTTCAAAATAGGTTTCTTTCATAATAACCTCATCTTTCAAAGCATTGAAAACAAGAAAAAATACATTTCTATTATATATATTAAACAATAGAAGTTAAATTTTAATTAATATGTTATTATTTGTTATGATAAATAAAAATGATTATTCTGAATAAGAAAAAAACGCACCAAGTTATATTGGCGCACTTCCTTTATTTAATTGGCAGCATCAATGCGTTCTTTGATATCGAGAATACGTGTTTTTGCGTAATCCAGGTGTTTTTCTTCAAGGATTTCGGCTTGATTTCCGTCTAGGTCCACACGGTGAGAGTGTGTTAAAAAACTCTCCTGATAGGACAATCGGCTTGTATAAAAAGAAAGGGCGTTACGAATATTAAGATTTGAAAAATCATCATCATCTTTTATGGCTTCAAAAAGATCTAATTCGATCTTTATTTTCAAAGGCTTGGGGGCCTTTTTGTTAAAGCAGTTTGGAAAAGTTTCATCAAGCCAACGTAAAGTCTTATTGAACTTGGCACGCTTGGCCTTTTGCTCATTTTTTTCTTTTTTCTGTTGATCCGTTAATGATCCTGCACGCTTAAGGGCCTCCATTTTATTGAGGGCTTGTGGTGTTAGGGCCGCTCGAAAAGTGCCTTTACTGGAAGATTCATAGTTGGAGGACGTTTTAATTGGCGTTTTTGTTGTTGTCATATTACTACAATTTACTTTATTGAATTTTCTTTATTATATACACATTCTAAAGGGTGCGGGCAAATGGATTATTCGTATAATCAGTCAAAAAGCTCTCAAAATCTGGTATTTTTTTTAATTCTCTATATAGTATTTATAAACTTAATCAATTTTATGGCTGATCTAAAAAAGATGGCAAGACACTCTAATTTTTCTAAAAAAATGACAGATGCTAAGACGCTCAGTGATTTTTCTAAAACTAAGGACGCTTCTGCAATGGGACGTCATGGTAAACCCAGCTGGATCCGTGTTAAGGCACCCATTACGGCAAAATATAATGCAACACGAGACCTTATTAAATCTAAGGGGTTGACGACGGTTTGTGAGGAAGCTGCGTGTCCTAATATCGGTGAATGCTGGGCAAAAAAGCATGTGACCATTATGATTTTAGGCAGTACGTGCACTAGAGCTTGTCGTTTTTGTAATATTAAAACGGGACGCCCTGATCCTGTTGACCCCCAAGAACCTGAACGTGCGGCAGAAGCCCTTGCTGGCCTGGGTATGTCCCATGTCGTGATCACATCGGTAGATAGAGATGATTTGGACGATGGTGGTGCCACTCAGTTCGCAAAAACCATTAAGGCTATACGTGCCGTGACACCCAACACAACCATCGAAGTACTGACCCCAGATTTCCAAAAAAAATCAAGTGCCCTTGAGATTGTTGTAGACTCCAATCCCGATGTTTTTAATCACAATGTGGAAACAGTACCGCGCCTTTATCAAAGTGTCAGGCCAGGTGCTCGATATTTTCATTCGGTGAATTTATTATCTCAAGTTAAAAAAATGGCCCCTCATATATTTACAAAATCTGGTCTTATGGTTGGTCTTGGTGAGGAAAAATCAGAAATTTACCAAGTTATGGATGATTTTAGAGCCGCAGATATTGACTTTATGACCATCGGACAGTACCTGCAACCCACTCCAAAACATCATCCTGTTATGAATTTCATTCATCCTGATGAATTTAAAGATTATGAAAAAATGGCTCGTGGTAAAGGTTTCTTGATGGTTTCTGCAACCCCTCTCACGAGATCTTCTTACCTGGCAGGAGATGATTTTGAACGCTTGCGGGCGGCACGAATTGAAAGAATGAAATCTCAAGGCCTTAATGTGCCCTATAAAACTTATGGTTATAAGGAAGGATAAAGTCTCAGAAATGGCTCATTATTCTGATAAAAAAATTCTTCCTTATACGCCTCAACGGCTCTTTGATATTGTTATAGATATTGATAAATATCAAGAATTTTTACCTTGGTGCAAGCATTCCGAGGTTATTGACCGCATGCCAGATCAAAACAAGCTCTATGCTAGCGTGAGTGTCGGTTATCTTTTTTATAGTGAGATGTATGTTTCAAAAGTTATCTATGAAAAAAACAAGCGCATTGAAGCTATATATGTAGATGGGCCATTTAAAGATTTAAAAACCCTTTGGGAATTTAAATCCATGGGAGAGGGAGCTTGTGAGCTTTCTTTTACCGTCGATTTTGAATTTAACACGTCGGTCTTAAATACTGTGGCGGAACATTTACAAGATCAAATTAGCACTAAAATGGTAGACGCTTTTGTTAAGCGAGCGGAATCATTATAGTTCATCAATTATATTCTTAGAATCATGAGTATAAATCTGCAATGCGATGTTTCTATTTTGGAACACCTGCATGGTTAAGTTGCAGTCTATGCGTTTGTTTTTATTGGTTTTTTTGACTATCTTGCAAATGAAGGCGACTAAAGAAAGGGATATCTTTATTGGAGCTATTCTGTGTATGTTAATAATATGTATGAAGTTTTATTTGTGTATGAGACTATAAAAAAACTTTGGTAATTCTTTCATTAGGATTGCCAAAGTTTTTTTTAATCTGCCATACATATTTTATGAAATTCTTTGGGATCGAGGCTGGCACCACCAACGAGGACGCCATTAACAGATGGAAGACTCAGAATCTCACCTGCGTTTTTGCCTTTGACTGAGCCACCGTAAAGAACGGGGATGGCGATGTTATAGGTTTTTGAAATGTGTTCGGCAATAAAGGCGCAAATATCTTCGATTTCTGTCATGGTGGGAATTATGCCTGTTCCAATGGCCCAGATAGGCTCATAGGCAATGAGAATATTTTTTAAAGGGGCTTTTTCTTTTGCAAGAGCATCTAGGGCTTTTAATTGTTCTTCTAGATGATCTTTTGTTTTATTAATCTTATAAATTTCAAGGCTTTCCCCAACGCAGAAAATGGGGTGAAGACCAGAGTCAATTGCATTTTGAAGCTTGGCTGAAATATCTTTTTGTGTCGGATTTGTGCGTTGGCGCACTTCGGAATGACCAACAATCACATGGGAGCATCCAACGTCCTTTAGCATGTCTGCGCTGGCTTCTCCAGTATTTGAAATTTTTTGGCTGGCAGCACAATCTTGAGCGCCAATATATAGCGGCATGCCTGAAAGTGCCCCATCCATAAAGGTAAGGTAGGGCGTTGGCGGACAAAAAATAATGTCGCGGTCTTTGGGTATCTTTAAAGATTTGAAGGTACTAACATAAGCATGGACCCCCTCAAGGGAAGCGGACATTTTCCAATTGGCAATTATTGTATTTTTCATGCTTAGTTATCCTGTTTTATTTTATTTTGAAATTCTGGGAAAGACGCCTTCTGGTTTTTCAATTTTAGTGCCCCCAACCAAAGGTGTGTCTAAACTAGCCAAGGTGCGTTTATTTAGAGGGAGTTCTAATTGATCTAAAATTTTAGAGGCTGCCTTTGGCACAATACATTGGGCAACTATAGCTATGCGACGTATAGTTTCGCACAGGACATATAAAACGGTTTTCATACGGTCCGTATTTGTTTTGCGTAGGGCCCAAGGTTCCTCTTGATCTACATAACGGTTGGCGTCACCAACCACGGCCCAAATGGCCTCACACATTTTGTGGAGGGCTTGGGTTTCAGCATGGATGCGAACTTGAGCAGGCATAGAGATAGCTAAATCAAGGAGTTTTTTGTCATTTTCAGTCATATCTCCAGGGGCAGGAATTTCTTCATCAGCATGTTTATGGGCAAAGGAAAGAACGCGCTGAACTAAATTGCCGAGGTCGTTAGCAAGGCTCGTATTTGTTTTTTGAATGAGGGCCTCATTTGAAAAATCGGCATCCCGTCCAAAAGTTACGGTGCTGAGAAGAAAAAATCGTACTTGATCTGACCCATAAGTTTCAACTAAATCAAAGGGATCAATTGTGTTGCCAAGGGATTTTGAAATTTTCTGACCGTCATTGGTCCACCATCCATGGGCAAATAAACGTCTGGGTAAAGGGAGTCCCGCGGCCATCAAAAGGGCTGGCCAATAAACAGCATGAAAACGAATAATATCTTTTCCAAGGATGTGAGTGGCTTGTGGCCAGAATTTTTTAAAATCATCGCAGTCTTCATCGGGAAAGCCGAGATTACTGATATAGTTAGATAGCGCATCCACCCACACATACATAATATGCTCAGGGTCATTTGGTACGGGAATTCCCCATTTAAATGTGGATCTTGAAACGCAAAGGTCTGTTAAGCCCCCTTGAACAAAACTGCGCACCTCATTGAGGCGAGATTTAGGCGCCATAAAATCAGGGTTGGTCTCATAAAGATTAAGAAGTTTGTCTTGAAACTGAGAAAGTTTAAAGAAATAGCAAGGTTCCTTGACCCAAGAAACATCCGTGCCAGTGGGGGCTTTACCATTGATGAGTTCGTCTTCATTATAAAAAGCTTCATCACGAACGGAATACCACCCTTCGTAGGCTGATTTATAAATTTGACCATTTTCCACAAGTTTCATCCAAAGGGCTTGGGCGGATTTTTTGTGGTGTAAATCTGTTGTACGAATAAAGTCATCATTGGTAAAACCAAAAAGATCAGATAATTTTTTAAATTCCTGTGAGACGTCATCAACAAAAGCTTGAGGAGTCATTCCCATTTTTTCTGCAGACTGTTCTACTTTTTGACCATGCTCATCGGTTCCAGTGAGAAACTTTACGTCACGACCATCAAGGCGCATAAAACGCGCTAGGGTATCAGCAGCGACCGTTGTGTAGGCCGTGCCAATATGAGGTTTGGCATTTACATAGTAAATGGGGGTTGTTATATAATAAGGATCTTTTTGGCACGTTTTTTTGGGTCAATCATGTGATAGTCACTTTATAATAAAAGGGTGAAGGGTATTATCGTTTGTAATAGCCACCCAGCTCATAAAACAAACACAAGAGCGCCTGTTTTTTATCCAGGGCAAAAACATGACTCTGTTTTAGCAGATTTTGGCCTAAAAACCAAGAGTCAACAAAATCATCAGGGACCCTTTTCTGAAATATATAATTGGCAATTTGTGCTTCACCTTTCGTACCCCAGGCTTGTTTTTTTTGAGTTTTTGATAAAGCATTGGCGCACCAATGGATTAAAAAATTCTTGAAACGTTCCAGTGCAAGATCAGGGGAAATCTCTTTTGATTTAGTTATATATGTTTCAATAAAACTTTGTGTGTTTCTAAAATCTTGATTAGCTATTGCGGCCATTGTATCAAGAAAATTTTTGTAAAACTCAAGACCACCAAGGTCACGAATATCGAAACCAAGCCCTGGGCGTCCACAACAAACAGTCCCGTAAAAATCAGCATCTTCAATGGAGTGGTCTTTAAAAACAGCCTGACTATTTTCAATATTTAAAGGTGCACAATTAAAAATCTGTGTTCTTGATTTTAAAGTTGGCAAAACACCTGTGCTATTCTCGGATAACAAAATTAAGATGCATTTTTTAGGAGGTTCTTCAAGGATTTTTAGCAGTGCGTTAGCTCCCTTTATGGTTAGGTCATCCACGGTATCCACTATGGCAATGCGCCATTTGTTCTCAAGGGATGTTTGAGCAAAAAATTGAACAACGGATCTGGCTTTTTCAATGGAGATATCTTTTGATTGTTTGCCTTTATCATCCACATTTTTCGAAATAACCAAAAGTTCTGGGTGGTTTTCTGCACGGATAAGATGGGCCGTTTTGGAATTTTGATTGTCATCCCTGTTTAAGAGGTTAATTTTGTGGTTTTTAAGGGCAGGTTCGAGAGACAAAAGGTGACGGGCAATATGATAGGAAAGGGTAGATTTTCCAATGCCTTTGGGGCCACTTAGAATAATTCCATGGGGAAAACGCCCTTGATTCCATGCATTTTGAAGAGCGTTCAGTAAGGAATCATGACCATAAAGACATTTTGTTAAACGAGGATGATGGGCATCAAGGGGATTGTCAGAAGAAGGATTTTTTTTTACTGCGGCCATGTTCGTTAAAAAAGTCTCTTTTGAAAATATACTCTTTATTTATACGGTGCTTCTTGCATATGATAAAGATGTTTTTATTATCCAGTAAAAGTTAAATAACAAATGAAATGTGATAAGAAACTTGATTTTTGACAAAGAAGCAATTATATAAAATGGATAAGTTATGTTCTTTTGGATAGTAATATCTCTTTTGATATTTTATTATTATTTGGAATATGTGGGTCACATTGGCAATTTTTTCAATTAAATGATCACGTAATTTGACTTTCAATGAATCAAGAAATAATGGACCCATGTTTTATGAAAACACTCACTCTTTATTTATTTTCAATAGTTTTATTATTGAACCCTACTTTTGGAACTCCTTATAATTCCATTGATAATGATGATTATTCCTCAACAAAAAAAAAGGCCTAGAACGGAACTAGGAAATTTTGATAAAAGGGATAGAAAAAAAAAGATATCAGGAATATTCTCTCACTTAACAGACAGTCAAAAATATGTTCTAAGAAATTATATTTTGAATAACCCAGAGATCAAGGGAAGAAAGTTAAGTTTGTATGCAACAAGTCAAGGTTTTGACTTAAATACTCAAGCATCATATTCTTTTATTCTAAGCTATAAATGGAAAGTAAAAAATTGTTCTTACTTAACTGACAATGAAAGTAAGATGTTAAGGTATTACGTTCAAAAAGAAAAAAACATTTCTTGGAAAAAATTGTGTTGTTATGCAAAGGAAAAGAGCATTTTTTTGAATTATAATATTGCAAAAAACTTTATAGAACTAAATAAATTTCCTAATGAAATTTCAAAAACTTATATTCCCTTATTAGACAATAAAGATGAGTCTACTGCAAAGCTTAATCAAAGTTATGAATATGAAATTCACAACGGAATGTTTAAAGGCAACGTTGAACTTCAACAAAATGTTAATAATAATTTAGGTATTCAATTGTTTGTTACACCTCAAATTAAATTTGCACCCTACAGAATAGAGCTTAATAAAAATTATGAATATGGACCTAACAACGAAAACTTTCTGAACTATACTATTAATGGCGGTGAAGTGAATCCGTATGATCCCTCTGAATCTGTAGAGAATGTCTATCAAAATTCAGATGATGTTTTGAAAAGGCATATTTTGGGAACGTTAGATATTAATGGAAATATTACCATCACGAGGGAGGAACTAAGTCAATATGCAAATAGTCAAGGTATTAACCTAAACAATACCTCTGCGCCTTTATTCTTAACATCTTTTAACAAAAGTGTGTCATTGGTTCATTTGTCAAACGCGGAAAGGGATAGTTTGAATTATTATATTTTGAATAATCGAGGTATCACTGCACTAAAACTGAAAGATTTTGCACTAACTAAAATGATTTTTCTGAATATTAAGGCTGCAAATAGATTTATAAAAAAACATAAGGAGTCAATATTATATTCTCATTTTTTAGAGCACCAAAAAGATAATTTGAAGTTTTATATACAGGAAAACCCAAAAATTAAGTGTAAACAATTGATTGATTATGCAATTACTCAAGGTTACGAATTAAATGTTTTGGCGGCGGATTCTTTTTTAAAGCATTTTAAGAAATCAAAAGCATTGATGTACTTATCGGGCGTTGAGAATGATTATTTAAAGAGTTGCGTTTTGAATGCCCCAGATATTGATGGGAAAAAATTAAGTCAACTTGCTCTTATTAAAAGGATTTTTTTGAATTATAATGCCGCGGATAAGTTTATTAAAAAAATAAAAAAAAGTGCCAATAATAAAGTGCTTTCTATTGATAATAAAAAAAGAATGTCCTCTTCTATAGATCTTAATCAGAATTATGAATATGAAATTAACAACGGAACCTCTCAGGGTAATTTTGAACATCAGCTAAATGTTAGTAGTCATTCTGGCATTCAACTATATGTTACCCCTCAAGTTGAAAAAAAATCTTATTCAAACATTCCAAATAGAGTAGTATCTCAATCACGGTCCTTTTTTGATATAAATTATATTCATAAAGATGAATATAATTCGGATGACTCTTATTCCAAGAGAATAACTACTGACTTTGAGGAGTTGTCATGTGACACGGCTATAGATGGAGTAGAACTTTTTCAAAGTGATATGTTTTTTGATTTAGGATTTTTCCCTGGGTATGGTGATACTCAGTTTTAATTTCCCTTGACAGTTTTTTTATGTGATGGTTCCAAGTTAAAAATTTGCCGTTGGTTCAAGGGCTGTATAGGGCGGTTGGTATGAGTACGATCACTTTTAAGGGCTTTGATTTGTTCGGCAGATGCGTGGAGGGGCGTTTTGATCACAAACCACTTTACGTTTTCACTGCAAGGCGGCGTGGTTAGGGATCCCATATAGTGATAGAAATTAGGGGAATTTGGCACTAAATTATTAACGGATAATTGGGTTCCCTTGGGAATAGAATTAGAGCCATCCATATAAGAAATCATTTTTCCAATTTCGGCATTTTCTTGACCTTCTTCTATCAAGATACCAACAACCAATAATTCCCCAGTTTTATTTTTATGGACAAAATGTATTGTTGAAGGGAAAATTTTACCATTTATTGTATGTTCACTTGGGGCGTGTGTATGTATTTGAAAAAGGTCATACCGCTGTTCATTCAATAGAACATAGTTCCCAGGATTAATGAGATTTTTCACTTTTTCTAACACACGTTTTGTTGCCAAAGGAGACTCTTGGTAATGAAGAGTTAAAGTGGTGTCTTGGGATATTGTCGTGGATGTTAAATTAATAGGGGATTGGCTTTTTCCCGTTTTACAAAGAGAAAAATTCTGACTTAGGTATCCCCAGTTTTGAGGTCCAGTTTCACCTTTGTATGACCATTTTGGATCAGAAGCATTTTTATCATTGGCCTGTACGTTTATAGGTTGACTTAAAATACATAAGGCGACTGCGTAAGCTGATATGCTTTTCTTTTCCATGAATATTTCCCATTGTGACTGATGATAGTATTAAGGAGAAGGGGTTAATAAAAAGTTACCAATTGAGTATTATAGTCATTCGAAAAAGGTTCCGCTCTAGGAGCGAAGGACTAACGCCTATGACTTATAGGCACGGGAGCGATTGACGACGTCTTGGATATTTTTGTAATGACTTTATTTGGCTAATTCACGAATATCTATTAAGTTAAGGGATAGAATATAGTCAATGAAGATCCATAAAATAATGGCAATCAAGGTGGTTACCACCACTTTGATTTTGATATAAGATTTTGCAGGTGCCCCCGCATCATCACCTATATTAATGGCATCAGGGTTTGTTTCAAGGCCTCCTGCAAAAGGAAGTGCCATAAGAAAAACCATCCACCATACTATGATAAAAGTTATAATACCGCTCATCAAATCCATAGCTATCTACCTTTTTCAGTTTATTGATGCATTGTCTAATTATAGGTGATTAGTTTTTTGTTTACACGAGGCGTAAGGGACGACGGCTATACTTATAGCCAAGGAGCGCAGCAACAAAGTGTAAACAAAAAAATGATTAGCTATAAAATGCACCCATGATTTTAGCCGTATCAAGCATGCGGTTTGAAAAGCCCCATTCATTATCATACCAAGCTAGAACTCGAACAAATACGCCGTCAATAACCTGTGTTTCTTTGAGGTTAAATGTACAACTCGCTGGGTCATGATTAAAATCAATGGAGACTAAGGGTTTTTCATTAAGGCTTACAACACTTTTGAAATCTTCACTTGCGGCCTTTTTAAAGGCTGCATTAATGTCATCAATGGATGTTGTTCTTTTTGTAGTGAATGTAAAGTCAACGGCAGAAACGTTGGGTGTGGGAATGCGGATGGCCGTGCCGTCAATTTTACCATTTAAATGAGGTAGTACCAATCCAACGGCTCTAGCCGCACCTGTTGATGTTGGGATCATGGAAAGGGCAGCGGCTCTCGAGCGGTGCAAGTCATTATGGTGTGTATCGATCAGATTTTGATCACCCGTGTAACCATGAATGGTGGTCATAAAGCCACGTTCTATACCACAGGCATCATCGAGGATTTTTGCCAATGGTGCCAAACAGTTAGTGGTGCATGACGCATTTGATATAACAGTGTGATCTTTTGTGATTTCATGGTGATTGACACCATATACAACAGTGAGATCTACATTTTTTCCAGGGGCTGATATTAAGACTTTTTTAGCACCAGCTTCAAGGTGGTAACTTGCCGTTTCCTTGGAGGTAAAAACTCCAGAGCATTCAAAAACCATGTCCACGCCGAGGTCATGCCAGGGAAGCAGTTTGGGGTCGCGCTCTTGAAAAATGGGAATGGTTTTCCTTAATGGCCCTTGTTTAATAAAAAGGCTTTTATCCTGAAGGGTCACCTCGCCATCAAAATGTCCATGGACGGAATCAAATTCCAATAAATGTGCAACGGTAGAGGGGGGAGATAGATCATTGATGGCTAAAACTTCGAAACTTTGATGCCCCGTTTTGGCTTCTTGTTCTAGGATCGCGCGCAAGCACAATCGGCCGATACGTCCAAATCCATTAATGGCAATACGAAGAGGTGTCTGAGTCATGATTTATCTCGCTTTTATAAGAGTGATTTAATTTTTGGCACAATTGCATCCACTGTTAATCCAAAATGTTCATAAAGGGCAGGGGCAGGGGCGGAGGCTCCAAAGCTATCAATGCCAAAAATATGCTTGGATGATGTTGCAAGGCGCTCCCAACCGAATGTGCTGGCTGCTTCAATAACGAAAATAGGTTTTTTGTATCGATCGCCCAAAGTTTTTTCTTGGTATTTTTGAGGTTGTTCTAAAAACCGTTCAACGCAAGGCATGGAAATAACACGGGCATGAACACAATCACTTTCGAGGCGTTTTTGAACTTGGAGGGCAAGGTCCACTTCGGTTCCCGTCGCAATAATACAAAGATCACAATGGATGCCATTGGGTTCTGCGCGCAAGACATAACCACCATGCTTGGATAAGTTCTCACCAAACACAAAATTATGACGGTGATTTGGCGTACTTTGGCGTGAAAGAGCAATGACTGAAGGTTTATCCGTTGTTTCAAGGGCTGTCATCCAGCATTCTGCGGTTTCAACGGCATCACCAGGGCGAAATACTTGCATGTTAGGCATGGAACGTAGGGAGGCAAGGTGCTCGATGGGTTGGTGTGTGGGCCCATCTTCGCCAAGGCCAATGGAATCATGTGTCATGACATAGATGATTTGTTGCTTCATGAGGGCAGACAAACGCATGGCAGGACGTGCATAGTCGGCAAATACAAGGAAAGTACCAGCATAAGGAATAAAGCCGCCATGGAGGCTAAGGCCATTCATAAGGGCAGCCATGGCGTGTTCTCGAATGCCATAGTTGATGTAGTTTCCGCTGTAATCCGTAGCAGCAATATCCTGGCTACTTGATGTTTTCGTATTGTTGGACCCAGATAGGTCCGCAGATCCACCAATGAGTTCTTCAATTTCTGCAGTGAGAATCTCAAGAACTTTTCCTGAAGCTTGACGTGTTGCAATTGTGGGCGTTTCTTTTGTGAAAGCATTAATTAATTCAAAAAGTTCAGTTTTCCAATTAACGGGAATTTTTCCCTTTATTGAATTTTGGACATCATCATCGCAGTGGTTAAAGGCCTTTTGCCATTTTGTATAAGCTTTTTCATTATGGACCCAGGTTTTTCGCCAACTTGATAAGATATCATCGGGAATGTCAAAAGGACCGTGTGTCCAGCCCAAATTCTGGCGGGTGAGGGCTATTTCCTCCTCCCCCAAAGGAGCGCCATGGGCACTTGATGTATTGGCTTTGTTTGGAGACCCGAAAGCAATGCTGGTTTTAAAGCAAATAAGAGAGGGTTGGTCTCTGTTGTCTTTGGCGGCAGTGATGGCCTCGAAAATTTCTTGGTGGTTATGGCCATCAATTTTTTGAACATGCCAGTTTGAGGCTTCAAAACGTTTGCGCACATCATCGGATGTGGATAGGTCCGTTTTGCCATCAATGGTAATAGAGTTATCGTCAAATAAAACTATGAGTTTCCCTAGTTTTAAGTGCCCTGCAAGGCTAAGAGCTTCTTGGGAAATTCCCTCCATAAGACACCCATCACCAGCCATGACGTAGGTATAGTGATCTATAATGGTATTTGATATACGGGCATTTTGAATGCGTTCCCCAAGGGCAAAGCCAACACTGGTTGCAAACCCTTGCCCCAGGGGCCCCGTTGTCATTTCAATGCCCACATTGGGGTTAAGTTCAGGGTGACCGTCTGTGTGGCTACCCAGTTGCCTGAATTTCCTAATGCTCTCAATGGTCATGCCGCTATAGCCCGTTAAGTATGAAAGGGCATAAAGAAGCATGGATCCATGGCCTGCAGAAAGGATAAAGCGGTCACGATCTGCCCAAGTTGGATCATTGGGATTGAATTTTAAGAAGCTTGAGGCAAGGACCGTTGCTACATCGGCCATTCCCATGGGCATACCAGGGTGCCCTGATTTTGCTTGTTGAACGGCATCCATTGCCAAAACGCGAATGGCATCGGCCATTTTCTTGGATTTTTCAAAAACATGTTGAGAGCGATACATAATGTAAATCCTTAAGAATATTTTGACTTCAGGATGCGCTTAAAGTGGTTTTTTGTAAAGTTCTGAAAATTTTTAATGTTTTCAATGTTTTTTTCTTATACGGCATTTATTTATGGCCCCTTCACATGTGAAGTGCGTCATTTGAGTTTTTGGTCTGGTCTTCGTAAAACACTTCAGTTGGCGTTTTAAAATTAAGGATGCGTCTTGGTCTTGTGTTGAGTAACATTTCGATCTTTTTCACATCCTCTTGAG
>JAJRPZ010000085.1 GCA_024280495.1 Alphaproteobacteria bacterium | reverse complement strand
TATTAAAGAGTAAAAAGTAACTTGCCAAACCCAGCACGAGCACCACAACAAGTTTAAGAGCAAAATCAGATTGATCTTGTTGGTTCATAGCGTTGACAATAAAGATCAGCAAAAAACTAAACCATAAAGCAGGTAGAATTTTTTTATAAAAAAAGGTCATCTTTGAGGTGAGCTCTGTTTGAGGCATGGTATTTTTCTTATGTTGTCATCAAAATATTTTTTAAGATTGTATGTGCTTTTGCTGTAAGCGAAAAGTTTGTTATAAACAAGTGGTAGAAACTCGTAACCCCCTTCAAATATCAAAATGGAAGCGCAAAGTATGACACAAAAAGGTGATTTTTCTCAACTTGATCTTGAAAATCCAGTTTTACCTGATTGGATAACAGACACGGCCTTGACCAATGGAAATTATCCTTATGCGCAACGTATGAAAAAGAAGGCTTATGAAAAGCAGCTGGTGTTGCTTCAGCTGGAATTGTTAAAACTGCAAAATTGGGTAGAAGAACAAAATAAACGTGTTGTGATGGTGTTTGAAGGGCGTGATAGTGCGGGCAAAGGCGGCACGATTAAGCGGTTTATGGAGCATCTCAACCCGCGAAAATCTCATGTTGTCGCGTTGGGAAAGCCAACCGAAGTTGAGCAAGGCCAATGGTATTTTCAGCGTTATATCTCTCATTTGCCAACGAAGGGCGAAATGGCTTTGTTTGATCGGTCTTGGTATAATCGCGCTGGCGTTGAAAAGGTGCTTGGGTTTTGCACAGATCAGCAATATCAACAGTTTATGGGACAAGTGCCGAGCTTCGAACAGCATCTGGTTGATGATGGTATTTTGCTGTTTAAGTTCTGGCTGAATGTTGGGCGTGCAACCCAGTTTAAACGGTTTCATGACCGTCGCCATGATCCGCTAAAAGTGTGGAAACTCAGTCCGATTGATCTCAAAAGTTTGCCAAAATGGGATGATTATACAATAACGCGCGATGCGATGTTTGCGCAAACCCACACAGCTCATGCCCCGTGGACGGCGATTCGTGCTCACGATAAACGCCGCGCGCGTCTTGAAGCCATGCGCCATGTTCTCAGTCAAATAGACTATACAGGGCGTGATCTGGACGCGATTGGGGAAGCTGATGATCGTATTGTGGGGCAGGGCGCTGGCTTGTTGGTGTAAAATATGTATGATTGAGTAAATAGCGTAAAAAGGGGATTGAGTATGAAGAATATCATAAAAACAGTACGTGTTTCGGTATTATTTTTAGGGCTGTTGGTTAGTTATGTTGTGAGTGTTTATGCCGCTCCACCAACTTTAAAGAAAAGTGAAGGTTTTGTCGCTGTGCGGCTTGTACCAAATACTGATTATTGGCAATATCTATATTTTAAAAATTCCTTAAAGAGTGATGTGGCGACATTTTTTTCTTTTACGCCTGTCTCTCAAACACGTTTTAGTTATCGAGGTGATCGTTCGATTATCCTGAAGGCGTTGCCTGTAGGGCGTTATTATTGGAAAAGTTATCATACTTCTGGAGGGGGCGAACTTCAACTCTTACATCGTAAGAAGATAGCTTTCGTTATTCGTCCTAACAAAGTGACCTATGTTGGTGATATTAATATTGTTACCAAGTCAGAGCAAAAGCTTTGGAAATCATCTTCTTATGTGACGTTCCCTGTGAAAAATAGAGCCTTAGCAGCGAAAAAAGAAATTAACACAAAGTACCCTAGCTTGTTGCGTAAATATAAATTTGTAACGCAACGCACATCCTTGAAATAAAACAGCTTATTTATGATGATTGGTTTTAAATAAACTCTCTTTTTTAAAATGCCCCTTGCTTCCGAATATCAGCACGCATTTTTTTGATAAAACCTGGTTTTGTTAAGGGTGTGGCGACAACCTTTGCAAAAGTGGGGTCGTTCATAAGGGTGTTATATTTCCATATTTTCAAAGCAGGAACAGAACGATTGCTGACCGTGAGCTTTGCATAATGTTTTTTAATGCTGCGGGCAAATGGATAATCATGATAAAGGTGGGCTATCAGTTCATATTCTTGCCCTTTCACAACATAAAGATAGAAAATGGGTCTTTGGATGCCGCGTAATTGCGGATCGAAAGGAAGTGTGACCTTGCGTCCTAGCCCTGTTTCAAGGGTTTTGATAAATGTTTTCACATTGGTGCGTTTATGTGTGATTTTTGGCGACTCTTGCGCGTATTTTTGCTGTTTCTTGGTTACGATAGCAATAAAGTTAGGCACATTACTGTCTGAACTTAGAGGGTAATGACCTGTTTTGGTTTTATACTCTTCAATCAGAGCGCCGATCGCTTTAATATCTTTTAGGCGGGTCAAATCCATATCTTTATTAAATTGGTCTGGAGAGGTGCCAACAAAGAGCCCTAAGGCAATGATGGTTGCTAAAATGCCTAAAAAAGCATAAAGCCCTATCTTATCAATGGAGTAACCAGACTTCATAGTGATGCGTCCCTAATTGAATATTATGATTTTAACAGTTTATCCTTTTCATTCATAGACAAGCAAGCGTAAAAGGTGTGTGAAATCAAAATGGTGTATGTCATAATGTAACAGTAAAACTGCTTATAAAGAGGCGGTTTTTTACTAAAAAAATATCTTTTTTAAGCTGTTCGCCTTTTACGCGAAAAAAGGCTCTAGCCAAGAGCGTCTGATTGGATTACAAAGCTTGCCAGCCCCTACATTTTATAGTTCTGTTTTTTCCTGTTTTTCGTGTGCTTTTGGGCGCATAGAGTTGACAAGATAATGCAGACCCCAAAACTATTCGGATACTATGCCAAAACGCGATGATATAAAATCTGTGATGATTATTGGAGCTGGCCCGATTATTATCGGCCAAGCCTGTGAATTTGACTATTCAGGCGCACAAGCCTGTAAAGCCCTCAAAGAAGAGGGGT
>JAJRPZ010000084.1 GCA_024280495.1 Alphaproteobacteria bacterium | reverse complement strand
TTCTGACCAAGGGATTAAACCTCGGTATTGATTTCAAAGGGGGAATCCTTATTGAAATTAGAACCCCTGAACCAGCTGATATTGCCAGTATGCGTTCTACCCTTAATGGCCTTGGTTTGGGGGAAGTTAAACTTCAAAATTATGGTTCTGACCGTGATGTTTTAATTCGTGTGGAGCAACAAGATGGTGGAGAGCAAGCCCAAGGCGTTGCCCTAAATATGATTAAATCAACTCTAGGTAACAAAATCGACTATCGAAAAGTTGAAACCGTTGGTGCAAAAGTAAGCGCTGATCTTGTTAGTAATGGTCTTATGGCTCTTGCCTTTGCCCTTGTGGGAATGTTGATTTATATTTGGATTCGTTTCGAGTGGGAATATGGCCTTGCTGGTATTCTTTCTCTTATGCAAGATGCCATCGCCGTTCTTGGTTTTTATTCCATTATGGGGTTGGAGTTTAATGAAACAGCTTTTGCAGCCATTCTCACAACCGTTGGGTACTCTATCAATGACTCCGTTGTGATTTATGATCGCTTGAGAGAAAATTTACGCAAATTCAAAAATATGTCCATTCCTGACGTTATTAATATCAGTGTGAACAATACTTTATCACGGACAGTATTGACTTCTGGCAGCACGCTCCTAGCTCTTATAGCATTGTATTATTTTGGGGGGCCAGTTATTGAAAACTTCAGTTTGCCCATTATCATTGGTGTTCTTCTTGGGACTTTTTCCTCTATTTTCCTTTCCGTGAATCTGCTTCAGCTTTTTGATCTTAGGAAAATACGTAATGAAGAGCCAACACCTTCAGGCCCCGTGACAAAATAGGCTTGATTTTTCAAGCAAGACCTTTTATAAGGAACTATATTTCTTTAATTTTTTAGAATTGAATAGGATTTATCCATGAAAAAAGATATTCACCCAAAGTACCATACAATCAACGTAACATTGACCGATGGTACAAGCTTTGAAACCCGATCCACATGGGGCAAAGAAGGCGATACAATGCGCCTAGACATCGACCCTTCATCACACCCTGCATGGACTGGTGTACACCGTTTGATGGATGCTGGCGGTAAGCTTGCTAAGTTCAATTCAAAGTTCGAAAAGTTTGGTTTGGCGAAATAGTTTTTTCACGCATATGCGATGATAAAATAAGGATACGTTTAAACAAAGATAAACTATCTATTAATAGTTCACGAATGGGTAAGGGGTATTCATCTTCTTGCCCTTTTATATTATTACTTAGGCAAAAGTCATTTTCCTTTAATAAAAACTTATCACTGCTTGCTTCCTGAGAACTCATCTCCCCCCTCAAAACTGCTTTTTGAGCCAATATCCACGCCATAATTTGTGTAAGCCTTGCGGTGACCCGAGTCATCTCACAATTCACACGCAAATCAAGAATTTTATTTTCTTCTTGCGCCCGTTGAACAGCATAATTTTTTAAAAAATGCTCGGATTTTGTTAAAAGTTCAAGAGTTTCATTATAGGTTTTGTCGTAAAGAATCGACGAGAATTTTGTTACAATCATCATACATAGTCCTAAATTTTTTTCCCCTTATAGTTAATGGTCCTAAAGAATTCCTGGCCCCATCAATTCATCTTGCACTTGTTATATGCACTGATTTTTTGCTCTCAGGCTGGAATTCTTTTTGAGATAACTATAATAAATAGCCTACAGGAAAATGTTTAATTTTTTGTGAATATAGATCTATTTAAGAAGTTTTTAAGGAAATGGTTGTAGTTTTAATTTGAATAGGTTTATATAAGGTCAAATTAATAGGGGTCTTTTAATTTAATATGTTTTTAAAATATTTTCTCAGAATTTCTTTCTTTTTATTGTTATTTTCTGGTGCTGTTTTTACAACTCAAAAAATACCTGGGACCAACACCCCACAAATTATTAATATTTTTGGTTGGCATGGACAGATTTCTGCAGCTGTTTTGAAGGGCTTTACAAAAGAAACTGGCATTAAAGTTATCTATGACGTTTATGATAGCAATGAAGTCCTTGAGGCCAAGCTTCTGGCTGGTCACACGGGATATGATATTGTTTTCCCAACGGCCTGGCCTTATATGGCGCGGCAAATCCGAGCAAAATTGTATTACCCTTTGGATATATCGATGTTGCCGAATCTGAGTAACATTGATCCAAAATTTAAAGATCGCATGGGAAAGGCAGATCCTGGAAATAAATTCGCGGTTCCTTATACTTGGGGACTTGTGGCATTGGGGTATAACCCTGATTTAATTCCAAAGGATTTCCCCCGTGAGTTATTAGATTCCTGGGCCCTTGTGTATGATGAGACAGTGCTTGGAAAACTTGAAAAAGGAGGCGTTACTCTTCTGGAAGATCCCTTTGATGTGTTTTTGACATTTTATATTTTTAAGGGGAAAAACCCTTTAAGCACATCAATGAAGCTTCTTAAAGAAATGACTGAAGCATTGAAACAACTTCGCCCTCACATAAAGAAATTTGCAACAAGTCTTGTGGCAGAGCAGCTTGCCAATGGAGAGTTGGTCGTTGCCATGCATTGGAGTGAAATTTTAAATAATGCGTGTAATAAATTAAAAAAATCTGGTCTGCCGTCAAATATTAAAGTGGTTCTGCCCCGTGAAGGGACTTTAATGTGGATCGATTGTATAGGTATTCCAAAAGATGCACCTCACATTGAAAATGCCCATAAATTTATTAATTATCTTTTACGTCAAGATGTGGCTGCACAAATTACAAATACCATCTCAACGGCAACGACCCTTGGAAACAATAACCACCTTTTACGTCAAGATATTAGAGATAATAAAGAACTATTTCCAGACGATGATTATATGAAAAAAGTTATATTGCCTGAAATTGGCTCCCTTCAATTTCAACGTCGCATGGCCCGTTATTTTGCTTCCATCATCACTTATAAAGAGTAGTTTATTTAACGTTGACTGATGTATAATATTTTCAATGAGAAAAATATGAGACAAAATAATGGCGAAAATAGATAAACGTACCATTCTGGAACCTTGGCAAGATTCCAATGCCACGCCCTACATTCAAATTAAAGAAATTTCCAAATCATTTGATGGGGTTGTTGCCGTAAATAATCAATCCCTAGATATTTATAAGGGAGAGCTCTTTTCTTTGCTGGGCCCATCTGGCTGTGGTAAATCAACTCTGTTACGAATATTAGCTGGTTTCGAAGATCCATCCCATGGACAAGTTCTCATTGATGGTGTGGATATTACAAATCTTCCGCCTTACGAACGTCCAGTAAACATGATGTTCCAATCCTATGCGCTCTTTCCCCATATGTCCGTTGAGCAAAATGTTTCCTTTGGCCTTAAGCAAGAGGGATTATCCAAGGGTGACATCCGTGATAAAGTTTCATCTATGTTGCATATGGTTCATTTGAATAAATATGCAAGCCGTAAGCCCCATCAACTTTCAGGGGGGCAGCGTCAACGGGTTGCCTTGGCAAGGTGTTTGGTTAAAAAGCCCAAACTTGTCTTGTTGGATGAACCTTTAGGTGCTTTGGATCGAAAGCTTCGGGAAAAAACACAGTTTGAATTGGTGAATATCCAAGAAAAATTAGGTGTGACTTTTATCATGGTGACCCACGACCAAGAAGAAGCCATGACAATGTCCACACGTATTGGCTTGATGGAAGAAGGGCGCTTACGGCAAATTGGATCGCCAATGGAGATATATGAATATCCAAATTCAAGATATACCGCTGATTTTATTGGAGATATGAATTTTTTCGATGGCATTGTTTCAGAAGTAGAATCCGATCATGTGCTCGTTCAATGTGAAGAAATTTCCAGTGAAATTTATATTTCATCTTCTGCTGACGTTCCTTTGGGGGCAAATGTGACCGTTGCCATTCGCCCTGAGAAAATTATTTTGGATCTCGAGGAACCCAAAAGCATTGGAAAGAAAAAGCGAAATTATGGGTCAGGCGTTGTGAGCGAGATCGCTTATCTTGGTGATATGTCTATCTATCATATTGAAATGAAAAACGAGAAAATTATTAAGGTCTCCCTCAGCAATCAAGTGCGTCTATCAGAGCGCCCTGTTAATTGGGGGGATGAAGTCTATTTATCTTGGCACCCTCAAAGCGGCAGTGTTTTAACCGTTGATTAGGGCAGGATTGGTTTCATGAAGTATTTTTATCACAAGAAAAATCATTTTCAAAAACAGTGGCAAAAAGGTCTGCTGACAGTTCTTCCCGTGGCTAATATTCGAAAATTTCTCTCGCGAATCGTCATTATTCTATTGCCCTATGGGTGGCATATTCTTTTCTTTTTGATTCCTTTTTTACTGGTTCTCAAAATATCTTTTTCCGAAAGTATCATAGGATCTCCCCCATATCAGGACATTTTTGAGTGGATGGATGACTCTTTTCTTATGATTAAACTCAATATTGGGAATTACCTCTTTTTATTTGAGGATGATTTGTATATCAAGTCCTACATTGAATCCTTAAAAATTGCGGGGATTTCAACGGTTGGGTGTCTTTTGATTGGCTATCCCGTTGCCTATGGTATTTCCCGTATGCAGGGCGTTTGGCGTATTGTTCTTTTAATGTTAGTGATTTTGCCTTTTTGGACATCGTTCTTGATCCGTATTTATGCATGGATTGGGTTGCTCAGCACAAAAGGATTGATCAATAACGTCCTCATGGGATGCGGGTGGATTTCAGAACCCCTTCCCTTGATGGATAATAATTTTGCCGTTACCATTGGCCTTATTTATTCTTATTTGCCCTTTATGATATTGCCCCTTTATGCTGCCCTTGAAAAACTAGAAGATGCTTACCTTGAAGCAGCTTATGATCTTGGGTGTCGCCCTATCATGGCCTTCTTTAAAATTACTCTTCCCCTGAGTTACAAAGGTATTCTCGGAGGGGTGATGTTGGTTTTCATTCCCTCCGTTGGTGAATTTGTTATCCCTATGCTTCTTGGAGGATCTGATTCCATTATGATTGGAAAGATTTTGTGGAATGAATTTTTCTTTAATAATGATTGGCCATTGGCTTCTAGTCTTGTGGTGATGCTTTTTATGGTTCTTTTTGTTCCCATCATGTTTTTTCAAAAATTACTAGCTTCCAATGATAACGACGTTGAGATCCGTAATGACCATGAATGGGGGGACTAACTCATGCCCTTGAAACGTGCAAAATTTTTATTGACAGCCCTCGTATTTGGTTTCGCATTTCTGTATTTGCCAATTATAAGCGTTGTTGTTTTTGCCTTTAATGATTCTTCTGCTTTGATGACTTGGGGTGGGTTTTCCACTAGGTGGTTCCAGAGCCTTTTTCAAAATGAACGCGTCCTTGAGGCAACTGCCCTGTCCATTCACATTGCCCTTGTTACTTCCATTATTGCAGTTATCATTGGAACTCTGGCCGCCATTGTGATGGTGCGTTACAAAAAGTTCAAAGGTCGTCCTTTCTTTAATAGTCTCGTCACGGCACCTCTTGTGATGCCAGATGTGATGGTAGGGCTTGCGCTGCTCATGCTATTTATTTTTTTATTTCAATTATTGGGGTGGCCTGCAACGCGGGGAGCATTGACGATTATTATTGGTCACTCAACCATTGCCATTGCCTATGTAATTTTGATTGTGCGTGCACGACTTTCTGATTTTGATACATCCATGGAAGAGGCCGCTATGGATTTAGGTGCGCGCCCCTTGACTGTATTCATGAAGATAACCTTGCCAAATATTATGCCATCCATAGCTTCAGGGGGCCTTTTGGCATTTACTCTTTCCTTTGATGATGTCATTCTAGCGAGCTTTTTAAGTGGACCTGGATCAACGACTCTTCCTATGGTAATATTTTCAAGTGTACGATATGGGGTTAATCCAGAAATCAATGCCATAGCGACGTTAATAATCGCGGTGGTAAGTACAAGCGTTTTAATTGTGGGTGTTGTGATTCAACGCCGCCTCAAAACAGCCAGTAAATTAAAGGAATAAAAAATGTTTCAAGTCAACAGTGCCCCTAAAAAAGACAAAGGTTTTGTTATTGTTTTGGGTAATGAAAAAGGCGGAACGGGAAAATCTACAGCCTCCATGCATCTAATCACATATTTGTGTCGTTTAGGTTTTAGTGTTGGCTCAATCGACGTTGATGCACGGCAGGGTACTTTGACCAGGTACATTGAGAACCGTCTTTATTTTTCAAATGCTAAGAAATTAGATTTACCCATATCAGAGCACCATCCCCTTTATAAAAGCCAAAACACTGATGTGAAAATTGCGCAGAAAGAAGAAGAAATAAAGCTCGTTGGAACCATGGAAAAGCTCAAGGATATGGATTTTATTATCATTGATACTCCTGGGACAGACAGTCACCTTTCAAGAACTGCCCATTCTTATGCTGATCTTCTCATTACACCTTTGAATGATAGTTTTGTTGACTTGGATATGTTAGGTCGTGTGGATCCTGAAACCTATGAGGTATTACGCCCCAGCACTTATGCTGAAATGGTTTGGGAACAAAAGAAAATCCGTGCCATGCGCCGTGAGCCCGCATCCCGTTGGATCGTCATGCGGAATCGCTTGTCTAATATTCATGCAAAAAATAAAGTTGAAATGCAAAAGGCCTTAAATGCCCTTGCCAAACGCATTGGTTTTGATGTGGCGCAAGGATTTGGTGAACGCGTTATTTTTCGAGAACTTTTTTTGAAGGGGCTCACCGTTTTGGACCTTAAAGACGCTGGTATTCCCATGAGCATATCCCATGTGAGTGCTCGTCAGGAACTACGCCGTCTTTTGGAATCCCTGGCATTGCCACAAATAACAGTAAAATTGGCTGCTAACGAAGCAGGATCAAAAAAAATATCTAAAAGTGCAAAGGCTGCCTAATGCCCTTGATTATTCTTATTGGAACCATTCTTATTGTTCTTGGCGCCTTATTACACCAATGGTCTAAAACGGCATCCCATGAAGATAGGAAAAATCTACGTCGCTTAACCCTTTGGACTGTTTCAGTGAGTGCTCTTTTGGCCCTTATTTTAACAGGTCGTTTTTTCCATGCCCTTGGGTGGTTGCTGATGGTTCTTTTGGTCCTCTTAGTCTCTGGAACTTTATCTAAACGTCGAAAATATTTGGGAAAGAACGCCTCCCTTTTTATTGGAACTGAAAAAATGAACCATGAAAAAGCTTATGAAATTTTGGGTCTTGATGGTGATGCATCTAAAAAAGAAATTCAAAAGGCTTACGTTGATTTAATTTCAAAACATCACCCTGATAATCAAAAAACTAAAAAAGATAAGCAACAAGCAGAAAAAATCAGTGACCTTTTAAATCAAGCTTATGATCTTTTAATGGATCCTCAAAAAACACCAGAGGTTTAGAAAATTGTAGTTCTCTTATAGTTGATTTTAGTTGATTTCAACTCAACTATGGTCATTCCAAAAAGGTAGTGAGTAAATCCGAGGTGATTGCATCCAGGCGAAGCATGCCTTGATCCGTGACCTTAAGGGTCGTTTTTGTCTCCACAATATAGCCGAGATTTTTTAGAAGACTCAGTCGTTTAGGATTCAATAAATCCATGAGGTCTTTTCCATGTTTGGAAAAAAATCTTTCTTTATTCACCCCAGAAACAAGACGTAAATTCATCAAGAGATGCTCAGTAATTTGCTCTGCACCTGGAAGAACGAGAACTTCTTTTTGACCCTGTCCTTTTTCCATAACATGGCGCATCCAAACATCAGGTGCACGATGATTTTTGATGGCTATTTTCTGTTTGGTTTGAGGGGAATTATTGAGGGTTAACCGTCCATGGGCACCAGGGCCAATACAAGCGTAGTCATCATAGTCCCAATACAAAACATTATGGCGACATTCAGATCCTGGTTTTGCAAAATTTGAGACTTCATAAAGATCATATCCACGGGAGGCTAAAACTTCTCTTGTATGGGTGAACATATTTGCCGATGTCTCTTCAGAAGGCAGTTGAAATTCACCGCGCTGGTGTCTTGTATAAAAAGCTGTCCCTGGTTCAATAACCAGTTGATAGAGAGATAAATGATCCTGTGCCATATCAAGAGCTTCAAGAAGTTCAGTATTCCATGATTCCAGTGATTGACCAGGTAAGGCATAAATCAGATCAAAGGATGACCGATCAAAAAGTGTACGAGTGATGTCCAGAGCGTGTTTAGAGTCATCCACGGAATGAAGTCGACCTAAGAATTTGAGAGAATCTGAACGCAAAGATTGAATACCAACACTAACCCGATTGATTCCTGCAGATTTGAAGTCTTTATATTTTTGTACATCGATGGAGTTGGGGTTTCCCTCAAGGGTTATTTCAAGACTATCATCCAAAACCCAATAATTTCCCAGTGCATCAATAAGGCTTTGAACGGTTTTAGCAGGCATAAGAGACGGTGTGCCCCCGCCAAAAAATACACTTGTTAAGGTGCGACCACGTGTCATATTACCAACGTAATCCAGTTCTTTTAAAAGGGCCTTTTTCCATTGTTTTTGATCTATTGAGTTAATAACATGGCTATTGAAATCACAATAAGGACATTTGGATAAGCAAAAAGGCCAGTGAATATAAAGGCCAAAATTTTCTTTTTGGGATAAAATTTTATTATGCGTCATGGGGAAAATAATATTCTAAAAACTTTGTGAGAGCTTTTTTACGGTGGGAGATTTTGTTTTTGTAGTCTGTGTCCTCGGCAAAGGTTTTGTCATGGCCTTGCGGTACAAAAATAGGATCAACTCCAAAACTTTTAGGGTTGTTTCCCTTTCGGGCAGGCAAGACAATATGGCCGCTGCAAATGCCATGAAAGGATTTAAATTCACCATTTGGCCATGCCATAACAAGGACACAATGCATGGATGCAAGGGGCCAAACCCCCTTTTCTGAATCAATTTGATTTTTAAGTAGTTCTTGAAGTTTTTTGTGAAAAGCTTGAAATCCACCAAGTTCTTCAATGAAACGTTTTGTATACACCCCTGGTTTTTGATCAAGAGCCTCAATACAAAGGCCACCATCATCGGCCAGAACAGGCTCATCAAAATGTTTGGCGTAGTAGCGCGCTTTCAAAAGGGCGTTATCTAAAAAAGTAACACCCGTTTCCTCAGGATCAGGAATAGTCGTTTTTTCAAGATTTTTAAGGGGAATACCATAGGGGTTTAAGAGGCTTGTAAGCTCCTGTATTTTCCCTTTGTTTTGGGTGCCTAAAATTAAAGTTTCAGTTTTTGAAAAACTAGTCATCAATTCAACCTTTATTTTAAGAAAGGGCTTTTTTTTGAGCCACAACTAATTTTTTAATGCCTTTTTTTGCAAGGACAAACATGGCTGAAAATTCTGCTTCGGAAAAAGCCGTTTCTTCCGCAGTTCCTTGAATTTCAACAATACCACCCTTGGCTGTCATGACAAAGTTTGTGTCTGCTTGAGCGTTTGAATCTTCTGGGTAATCAAGATCCAAAACAGCATTGCCTTTATAAATGCCGCAAGAAATGGCTGCCACTTGATCGATCAAGGGGATTTCTTCAATGCCTCCTTTGTTTTTTAAATACTGAAAAGCCAAATGCAAAGCGACATAAGCACCCGTTATAGAGGCCGTTCTCGTACCTCCATCTGCTTGAAGAACATCACAATCCACACGAATTTGACGCTCGCCAAAACCAGAAAGGTTTGTTACAGCACGTAAAGAGCGACCAATAAGACGTTGAATTTCTTGGGTGCGCCCCGTTTGCTTACCACGGGATGCTTCACGACCCACGCGGTCATGAGTGGAACAGGGCAACATGCCGTATTCAGCGGTTACCCATCCTTTACCAGTATTACGCAAAAAGGGTGGAGCCGTATTTTCAACGGTGGCCGTGCAAATAACATGGGTGTCCCCCATTTTAATGAGACATGACCCATGGGCGTTTTTCATGAATCCCGTTTCTAGGCTGAGAGAGCGAAGTTCATTGGTTGCTCTACTGGAGGGACGTATATTCTCAGATAGGGGAGTCGTTGACATGAAAAATCCTTTTTATCGAAAACGAAATCAGTTATAAGTAAGTATATTTTATATATCACAGCTTAACAGCTTGATGGTTATTTTTTTACAAGAGGGTAAATATCATGACACAAAACAAAAACTCAAATGATAATATGGATGCGACTTTGGATGAAGAACTAGCAGCAGAAATCAAGGCTGGATTGCTGGGCGAAAAAGCTGATACAGAAGAAAGTGAGTGCCATGAAAATCTACCTGAAGTTGAAGAAAATGCCGAACCGACCCTAGAAGAGCAATTGGCATCCACCAAGGATCAGCTGTTGCGTGCATTGGCAGAAGCAGAAAACACAAGAAAACGCGCCATTCGTGAACGTGAAGATGCGACTCAGTATGCCATTACGAATTTTGCACGGGAGCTTTTATCCGTTGCAGACAACATGCACCGTGCCCTTGAAAGTTTAAATGCCGTTGAAAATGAAGAGTTAAAACCTCTTATTGAAGGCGTTAAAATGACAGAAAAAGAATTAATGCAAGTATTTTCAAAGTTCAAAATCAAAAAAACAGAAGCTCTTGATAAACCATTTGATCACAATTTTCATCAAGCAATGGTTGAAATTCCTTCTGAAGAACATGAACCAGGAACAGTCATTCAAGAAATGCAAGCGGGTTATACATTATCGGATCGCTTGTTGCGCCCTAGCATGGTTGCTGTTTCAAAAAAATAAGACATTATATAGTCATAAAAATTCTATCGCATCTATGAGGTGAGGTTAATGGAAATGCGAATGGGTAAGTTCCATCCATTTGTGTTTCCATTAATTCTTCTTGCAAATAGTTCTAAAATCCGTTATCAAGAATAACTACTCCTTGCCGCTTTGTTGTAAGGTGGCTTTGTTGAGTGTTCAACCTAACCATAAGGAGATCGTCATGAGTTTTTATGAAACGATTTTTATTGTCCGTCAAGATATGGCTCCAAGCCAAGTTGACGCTTTGTCTGAAAAATATACGGCCGTATTGAAAGATTCTGGTGGTTCTGTTAAAAAAATAGAATACTGTGGTCTACGCACCCTTGCATATCCCATTAAAAAGAATAACAAAGGTCACTTTGTTTTGATGAATGTGGATGCCTCTCCTGAAGCTTTAAAAGAAGTCGAACGTCAAATGTATCTCAGCGATGACGTTATCCGCTACCTGTCTATTCGTGTTGATGCCCATGATGCTGGTCCATCTGCATTGCTAAAGTCTTCACGAAACAGTAATATTCGTGAGATTTCTACACCAGACTACAGAAAATCAAAACCAACAGAAGCAAAAGTGGCACCAAAGCCAACTGAAGCTCCTGCTGCTGAATAAGGAAGGAATAACATGACAGAATCATCATCTGCGGCACGTCAACCAGAACGTCGTCACTTTTTCAAGCGTAAAAAAACTTGTCCTTTTTCTGGACAAAACGCTATCGTTATTGACTATAAAGATACAAAAACATTACAAAAATATGTTTCTGAACGCGGTCGTATTATTCCACGTCGCATTACGGCAGTATCTGCAAAACGTCAACGTGAACTCGCAAATGCCATTAAACGGGCTCGTTTTTTGGGTCTTTTGCCCTATACTGTTAAATAAAATAAAAAATTGGGAGATCAGGTAAATGAATCATCAGGTCTCTCAATTTCTTAAAAATCCTATTATTGGAGGACTTCTTAGTGCCCTCCTTTTTTCTTTACTTTCAAAAATTATTGGTGATTTCGCCGTTCCCTTTGCTCTCATTCCTTTTTTGACTGCTGCTCTTTTTACACTCACTATCAAGGATCGTATTATTTTGTCGTTGGCTCCCATTTCTTTGGTGATTGCCTTTTTGGGTCCTGTATCGGCTTTTTCTTTTGCTACCATGATTATTGCACCTGGACTCTTGCTCACAACCTTATATCAACAGACTCAGCGTAATGGAGATGGTACTGAACAACCTTTTCCATTGGCGCGTTTAGTTGGTTCTTTAAGTATATATGCATTTTTTCTTGTCTTGCTCACCTTAGTTATCTGGATGGGAGCAGATATTCAAGGGAAGGCCTATCAAATGATTATGGCTCAATTTGATTTGCTCCATGTTCCAGAAAAACCCAGTGAAACGCAGATTCAATTGGATCGAGTCAAAAGTTTTTTGACTCAAATTTGGCCTTTGATGCCAGGTATTTACACATCGGTCTTTATGTTATTTTTTACCCTTGGCGTCTCTTTAACGCAAAAGAGTTTTTCAAGGCGAAAATTGACTCTCCCACGTGAAAAACTTTGTTTGTCTAACCTTTACTTGTCATGGTTTTTCTGGAAAGTCGTTGCGGGATTAGGTGTTTTAACAGCCCTTGCCTTCTTCTTTGGATCCTTCACGTTATTTACTATTTTGACCAATATTACTTTGCCGTTAATAACCCTTTTCTTTCTGCAAGGTTTGACCATAGTCATAACTTATGCCAAAAATCAAAAAAACCCAAAGATGTTCCTTGTTATTTCCTATGGAATCATGGTACTTATTGGATGGATAATCATCATAGTTATTCTTGCGGGTTTGCTTGAGCCTTGGTTAGACCTCAGATCTCGCATGAATCAAAAAATAGAAAAGGAGTAATAACTCATGGAAGTTATTTTACTACAACGCATTGAAAAACTTGGCATGATGGGTGATATCGTCACCGTAAAGCCTGGTTATGCCCGTAATTTTTTATTCCCAAAGGGAATGGCAGATAGAGCAACACAAGATCGTATCGATCATTTCGAATCTATGAAAAAGCAATTTGAAGCAGATAACGTTAAAAAACGTGACGAAGCTGAAAAATTAGCTGAAAAAATGAAAAAAATTGTTGTGGAATTTATTCGTTCTGCTGGTGATACGGGCAATCTTTATGGATCTATTCGCCGTAAAGATGTTGCCGTTTCTGTGGTTGAAGCTGGTTTCACCATTGCAAAAGACCAAGTAAAGCTCCTTGAGCCTATCAAAGCAATTGGTGTTCACTCAGTTATCATTCAACTTCACCCAGAAGTTTCAACGACTATTATTGTTAATGTTGCAATGACTGCTGAAGAAGCAAAAACTCAATTGAGCGGTGACTATGAAGAAGTTTCTGAAAAAACTGAAGACGCTACAGTGGAAAAAACAGAAGAACTTTAATATGCTCTTCCGCCTTTTCTAGACATTTACTCCCTTGAAACAGCATCTTAAACTGCTGTTACTCAAGGGATTTTTTAATTTAGATGCAGACAGTGAGTGCTCCTTGCTAGTTTTGGACTAGCCTTTCTTTTTAAAAATCCGTCCAGTACGTTTATCAATGTAAAATTTCTGACGATAATCCAAAATCAGTGTAAAATATGATTGATGCGTCAGAGCCCTCTTAATACACACTATGACGACGGCTTTTATTTCTTTTTTTCCTTTCATAGTGCGCTTGTTTAGCTAGATAACGCCCCTTTTTTGCATCAATTCCCAAAAGATTATTCGCATATTTATTTCCACCAAGCTTATGACCTTTTCCAGAATAGCTATTATCATCTGAACTTTCTTCTTCACGTGCTCCTCTTGGAACATAAGGAGTATTTCTCAACTTATTCATTTCATCATTTGAACGCTTAATAAGTTTTTCTATTTCTCGGTCCCTTAAGTCATTCATTGTGAAAAAACTTGCTTCAGCCATGGGAACCAATAGAAACGAAAGAGAGGCCCATAACTTAATATTGATTCTTTTATTTAATACTACTTCCATTATTAATTCCTTTTTTCTTGTTTGTGCTTGTAATACAAAGTTGACACTTAGGAAATAATAATTCGCAAAAGAAATAATTCTAAAAGCATTTTTTTTCGTAAAAAAACGGGATTAATTTTATTAATAAAATACTTTTAAGTATTTAAAAAAAACTTAATAATAGCCAGTAACGGCTATCTAATAAGGGAAAAAGTACTAATGGGCACCTCGAATAACAGCTATTTTTTTACGCCCTTCAGATTTTTCCGCCCTATTTCTCTAGAATAGTTGTTTTTCAGGCAGCCCTTTCGTCCGTTTCAAGCTTTTTAAGGCCTAAAACGGTGATTTTGGACGCAGCTATCCTGTTAGCAAGCAGAAAGTTTTGTAACCTTAGACTCGAGGAAGATAAACCTTCTCAAATTATAAGTTAGGT
>JAJRPZ010000083.1 GCA_024280495.1 Alphaproteobacteria bacterium | reverse complement strand
GGCAAAAAAAGATCAACGTAAAACAGATCGTTTTGTACTTTATGGGTTGAGTGCAGCGATGCAGGCTGTTGAAGATTCTGGCTGGATACCAACGGATGACCATGATAAAGAACGTACTGGTGTTATGATTGGGGCTGGCATTGGGGGGCTTCCCCGTATTTATGATACGGCCATTGCGCTTCACGAAGGTGGATTCAAAAAAGTATCCCCTTTCTTTATTCCCGCATCCCTTATTAACCTTGTTGCGGGACATGTATCTATTAAATATGGTTTTCAAGGACCTAACCATGCAACGGTAACGGCGTGCTCTAGTGGTGCACATGCCATTGGGGATGCTGCACGTCTTATTCAATGGGGTGATGCAGATGTTATGGTGGCGGGCGGGGCCGAGGCTGCTCTTTGTCGTTTGGGATCAGCTGGCTTTTCAGCCATGCGAGCATTGTCTTCTAATTATAATGACACCCCTGAAAAAGCCTCTAGGCCTTGGGATGAAGGACGTGATGGTTTTGTGATGGGGGAGGGATCAGGAATTGTTGTTCTTGAGGAACTTGAGCATGCTAAGAAACGTGGTGCTAAAATCTATGGTGAGGTTGTTGGGTATGGCCTTACTGGTGATGCCAATCATATCACATCACCACATCCAGAAGGTAAGGGAGCTGCACGTTCTATGGAAATGGCCTTGAAACGAGCAGGTATTAATGCCGATCAAATTGGATATGTAAATGCCCATGGTACATCGACCCCCATGGGGGATGAACTTGAGCTGGGCGCCGTTCGAAAAATTTTTGGTACGGGTTCAGTTTCCGTATCTTCCACGAAATCATCCACGGGTCATTTATTAGGTGCTGCTGGTGGTCTTGAAGCCATTTTTGCTTTGAAGGCTATGAATGAGAGTATTATGCCACCAACATTAAATTTAGAAAACCCTTCTGATTTTTGTGCGGGTATGGATCTTATTCCCCTTGTGGCTAAAGAAAAGAAACTTGAATATGTTCTTTCAAATTCCTTTGGGTTTGGTGGAACCAATGCGACTTTGATCCTCAAAAAGTTTTCTTAAGAAAACCATTAATAGGAGAAATCCATGGGGAATTTTTTTAAAACCCTTGCGGCCTTTTTTGTCTTGGGCGGACTCATTTTAGCCCTATTGGCGCACCAAAAATTTTCACGAGACTTTAATGTTACTTACATCCTTGAAGCGCCAGTTACTCTGGTTGTTCCGAAGGGTTTTTCTGCTAAATCCATTGAAAATCTCTTGAAAACTCAAGGTATCCTTAAAAAAAACGCTCTTTTTTATTGGAATCTTCGTTTGCGAGGGTGGGGGGCACTCCTTCAATCTGGTGAATATCAATTTCAGGGTACCCTTTCTCAAAATTCCATTGTCCAAACACTCATGACCGGGGATGTCGTTCAGCATTCCTTGACAATTCCAGAGGGCCTTTCCTCCCGAGAAATTATAACTCTTTTGAATAAAAGCGATGTTTTAACGGGGCCTCCTTTGAAAAAAATCCATGAGGGGTCCATGCTGGCTGAAACTTATGCATTAAGGAGGGGCGACTCAAAGAAAGACTTTATTGAACGTGCACAAAAAGACCTGGATCGATTCTTGGACAACCTATGGCAGAACCGCCCCACTGATTTTTTTTTAAAATCCAAATATGACATAATTATCCTTGCGAGTATTATTGAAAAAGAAACGGCCATAGCAGTTGAGCGTCCTCGAATTGCGGCCGTATTTTTGAATCGTTTGAGATTGGGGATGCCTCTTCAAACGGATCCAACGGTGATTTACGCCGTTGAATTAAAGACAGGTCAGAATTTTAAAGGGGCTCTTTTGCAAAAACATTTGAGTATTGACTCTCCTTATAATACCTACCTTCATAAGGGCTTGCCACCTGGACCTATTTGTCATGTGGGCGGGGATTCTTTGCGCGCTGTTATGAATCCATTAAAAACAAATGAGCTTTATTTCGTAGCCGACGGCAGCGGTGGACATATTTTTTCAAAAACATACAAGGCACATAAGACTAATCACCAGAAATGGCGCAAGATTCGAAATAGTTACTAAATATATACTTGATTGGTTTTTTGTTTACACGAGGCGTAAGGGGGCTTGGTGAAATTAGATCATTGTATTACCATATATATCAGTGAACTTAACCTCTGTGGCGTTATATTGTCTTTTTCTCAACAGTCCTTACTCAAAAATCTATTGCAACCCTTAAGTGATATTTATGGTGTGGGGCCAACGGTCCTTAAGGCACTTGAGCGTCTTGCGGGGAAACGTTTTTTAGATCTTTTATACCATATCCCAACAGGGGTTAGCACACGAAAAGCCATTAAAAATTTTGAAAATTGTGTCGTTGGTGATGTGGTTACTTTCAAAGCAAAAATTCTCAAACATCAAACTCCAGGTGGGGGTAGGGGCGGCGGACGTCAACCCCATCGAGTGTATTGTGTGGTAGAAGAAACTATGGCATCTCTTGTTTTTTTTCAAGGACGAGGTCCTTATTTGCGTACCCTCATGCCAGAACAAGAAACCGTTGTGGTCTCTGGGAAATTGGAAATGTATAAGGGGCAATGGCAAGTGACGCACCCTGATCATGTGGGCTCTCTTGAAACCTATTGCGAGTGGATTGGAGTTCGGCCGTCTTATCCACTAACCCAATCACTGACACAAAAAACATTGATGCGGGTTCTTTACAATGTGTTGCGGTCAGTTCCCAAAAAACCAAATGCGTTACCCGAATGGCTTGGTGAACAAACGCGAAAATGGCATCCAAAATGGGAGGGGTGGGGACCTTCTATCCTTGATCTTCATACGCCTAAAACAAATCTTGATTTATTACCCCTAACGCCTTCGCGGGAGAGGTTGGCCTATGATGAATTGTTGGCCAATCAAATTGCTCTGCAGTTAGTGCGCCATTTCAACCGTCGTCAGGGGGGGGGTTCAAAAAATCTACAAACAGATTTGAGTGAAAGGGCATTGGCCATTCTTCCCTTTGATCTCACTGGAGATCAAAAAAAAGTTATTAAAGACATCAGAGAAGATTTCAAAGCCAATTACTGTATGAATCGTTTATTACAAGGTGATGTTGGAAGTGGTAAGACCATAGTCGCCTTTTTGTCATCCCTCGTTGCCATTGATAATGGATATCAAGCGGCTATTATGGCCCCAACGGAGATTTTAGCACGCCAGCATTTAGTAACTCTTGCCCCTTTGTGTGATGCTCTTGGTATTAGGGTTGACCTTTTAACGGGTAAGGCACGAAAATCCGAAAAAAATAAAATTTACAAGGCTCTCACAAACGGTGATATACAAATTCTTATTGGTACCCATGCCCTGATTCAAGATGATGTTATTTTTAAAAACCTTGGATTTGTTGTGGTGGATGAACAACATCGATTTGGGGTAGAACAACGCTTGCGTCTTTCGCAAAAAGGAAAACATGT
>JAJRPZ010000082.1 GCA_024280495.1 Alphaproteobacteria bacterium | reverse complement strand
TTTTTAAAATAAAACTTCTTCTTTATGGTTTTTATAGTCTTACCTGTGATCATTTACTTGAAGCCAAAAAAATATATCTAAAGGAGAATAATATGATGATAAAAAAAACAAATCTAACTGCCTATTTTTTAATTTCCGTTATGATCACCCTTGTGAGCGCTCAATCAGCCAAAACCTCATTTCCCATTAACGATTTAATAGGAGTAATGAAAACAGTAGATAAATTTGGAAAAGAAGTAGATCCTCTCGGCGAACCAATTTTGCCATTTTTATTCCATAAAGCACAAAAAAAAATCCAAAGCTGGAGAGCCAAAAGAAAAGCCAAAAAAGAAGCACGCAGAGAAGTTTATAAAAACCCATATCGCACTATTGCAATGGCAAAAAAAAATGTTTCCCTTGATGATTTTACGGAAAGTTTAGAAGAGATCAAATTCAGTGGCATGAAGATCAAAAGAAACACCCCATCAACACCACGTAATATTGACGATCTTTAAAAAAGTCATATTTATAAAAGATCAAGTACTTAGTTATAAAAGGCCTTATGGCCTTTTTATCGTTACTTAATAATTTTCAAACTCAATGCATGGAGGCCAGATTTAAATTCAACGGCGACAATGTCGTTTATAAGACGATGTGCGGCAACACGATTAAGACCATCAAAGGCATGTGCTTTTATAATGATTTTATAATGGGAGTCACCCGTACCTGGTGATCCTTTATGACCATAATGCAAGTGAGATTCATTGATAACCTCAAGGCTTTCAGGAGAAAAACTTTCCTTTAAAAGGAATAAAAGACGTTTATCACGGGTGTTTTCAATGTTTATATTGACACTATTCATTACGGAATCTCATTTATTTTTGAGGTTTAATAATTTTAACAAGGGTTATCTGATTTCGAAGGCGCCTTATAACCTTTATGGTATAACCTTCAATGCGAAAACTTTGGCCATTTTTAGGGATTGACCTTGATTCATGCATGACCAGTCCCGCAATGGTAGATGCATCATCGTCCGATAGATCCCAATCATACTGGCGATTTAAATCTCGGATGGTCGACACACCGATGGCGAAAACATCGCCATTCTGCATTTGCCAAAACCCTGTTTTATTGGGGTCATGTTCGTCATCAATGTCACCCACGATTTCTTCAATAATATCTTCCAAAGTTACTAGACCCTGAAGAGCTCCATATTCATCAACCACAAACGCCATATGTTCACGGCGTTTTCGAAAAGCTTGAAGCTGTTCAAAAAGGGTCGTCATTTCAGGAATAAACCAAGGTTTTTTCGCGCACTGTAAAATATCTTCTTTTGTAATATCTCCATCACTATTTTGATGATCCTGAACCAATTGCAAAAATTTCTTTGCATGAATAATACCCACAATATTATCATAATCTCCTTGATAAATAGGTAAACGCGTATGATGGGAAGCGACGAGTTCTTGAATAATTTCAGAAGGAGGGGCATCAAGGTTCAAAACTTTAATATCTTGACGATGTACCATAACTTCTTCGACATCCACATCCCCAAGGTCCAAAACACTGTGTAACATAGCGCGCTCTTCAACGGCTTCCGCGTCTCCTTTGTGCATGTCAATAATACCGCGGAGTTCTTCGATGCTATTAGATAACATTCCCGATGAAGAGACCTTAAGCCCCATTAATCTTAGGACTCCCATGGCAATAACCTCAAACACACGGGTAATGGGTTTGAAAATAACCATCAAAACTTTTAAGATAGAAACAACGCTCATGGCAAAGCTTTCAGACTGACGCATGGCATAAAATTTTGGGACAACTTCTGCAAAAATAACAATCACAATTGTCATTATTACTGTTGCATAAACTACTCCTGATTCACCAACCAGGCTAATAAAGACACCCGTTGCAAGGGAAGAAGCTAAAATATTAACCAAGTTATTGCAAACAAGAAGGGTGCTAATAACTTTTTCCATACGTTCTTTTAATTCAGAAACTAAAGCAGCTTTTTCATTTCCTTCCTTTGAAAGGTTATGAAGTTTTACTTTAGAAGCCGCCAAAAAAGCAGCCTCAGTTCCAGAAAAAATTGCAGATAAAACAATTAAAATGACAATGGAAAAAATGGAAAAAAGAAGAGGGTTTTCTATCATTGTACGGAGTGCTCTACCATTGAAGTTTATCCATTATATAAGTTGGGACATAATCTTGTTCCGTCAGAATTTCATCAAGGGTAGGTGTTGGGATAACCTTTGATGATGTTTGGGATTTAAGTGCCTTTTTTTTGCGCTTTTGATAATCCGTTGCGAGTCCTGACATTTCAAAATCAATTTGAGTTGTATCGCTGAGACATAACATAGAATCAATACCCGATTTAGAAGCTCCCTTAATGTCCGTTAAATATGAATCACCTAAAATTAAAATATCATTTTTTTGAAAAGGTTCTAGGTCCCTGAGTAAGGATCTATAAAAAGGCTTATAAGGCTTGCCATGATAAAAAACATCACCGCCAAGGCTTTCGTAATATTGCGCAATAGCACCAGCCCTAATGGACCTATTTCCCTGATATTCTACATGTAAATCAGGGGATGCACACACCATTGGTAACTTAAACTCATTCGCTTTTTCAAGGATAAGTTTGTAATAATCTAATTCTGAATGCCACTCATCAGGACCCAGGGAAAGAATAAAATCTGCCTCATCCATG
>JAJRPZ010000081.1 GCA_024280495.1 Alphaproteobacteria bacterium | reverse complement strand
GAAAAAAAAAGCCCCCAAAAAAACAATTAAAAAGTCTTAATTTATGTTTGACCTTGGAACTTGGGGAGAGCTTTTTATCATTGCTCTTGCTGCGCTTATTTTTATTGGGCCTAAAGAAATGCCAACTTTGTTGCGCGCCCTTGGTCGTCTCATTCAGCGTTTTAAATTTCTATCCTCAAATATCCGCCGCGAAGTTGATCAATATATCCAAGAGGGTGAGGTTGAGGCCTATATCAAAAAATCTCATAAAGACGGTATGATGACCCCTTTAACCGATGATATAGGGGAAACCGATGATATAGCGGATGAAGAAAAAGAATTTCAAATTTCAGATGATTTAAAACCTTCTCAAGAACCTTTAAAAAAGAAAAAGGTAAGGACTGCTAAAAAACCTCTCAAAAAAGGAGGTAAAAAAAATGACCGTCGAAAATAAAAAATTTAAAAAACAACCTCTGTTGGAACATCTCATTGAGCTTCGTTCTCGTTTATTAAGCTGTTTTATTTTTTTTACTATTGCCTTTATTTCCCTTTATCCCGTATCCGAGCATTTATTTTCTTACCTTGTCACTCCTTTGGCCGATCTTCTCGATAACTCTAGACGCTTGATCTATACAGGCCTGCCTGAAGCCTTTCTAACCTATATCAAAGTTACTCTTTTTGCTGCATTTGCCCTTTCCATGCCTTGGACTGCCTATCAAACATGGCGTTTTATCACCCCTGGGCTTTATCAAAAAGAACGCCAAGGGTTTCTTTTTTTTGTGTTAGTTGCGCCTTTTCTTTTTATCCTTGGAGCAAGTTTTGCCTTTTACGGTATTATTCCCATGGCTTGGAAGTTTTTTCTGAGTTATGAAACCACGGCACCTCTCACGGGGCTTGCGGTGCAGCTGGAAGCCCGAGTTAGTGAATATCTTTCCATGACCTTACAAATGATGATGGCTTTTGGCATTTGTTTTCAATTACCATTAATTTTATTAATGCTCGCACGCATGGGGATTATCACCCATATAACCCTCTCTGAAAAACGTCGATATGCCCTTGTTTTAATTCTGATGGTATCTGCTTTTTTAACCCCTCCAGATGTCTTGAGCATGTTGGGGCTCGCAACACCTCTTTATATGTTGTATGAATTATCTATTCTATTGGTGCGTTTTACTGCACCCAAAATACATAACCACTAAAATGGAGACTACTTGCCGTGTTAGATATTAAATGGATCAGAGAAAATCCCGATGCCTTGGATGCAGGCCTTGAAAAACGTCAAAAACCAGCTATAGCACAAACTCTTATTGATTTAGATTAAAAACATCGTTCCTTTCTAACCCAACTCCAAGACCTTCAATCGGAACGGAATGCAGTGGCCAAAGCCTTTGGTGAAGCTAAAAAAAAGGGAGTCAACGCTGACGACCTTGGTGAGCGCGCATCTCATATCAAAGAAAAAATTGGAACACTAACCTCGAAGGCAGAAGAAGCGGAAAAAGACTTACACCTTCTTTTGTCTGTCACCCCCAACCTTGCCCGTGATGAAGTTCCCGTCGGTGCGGATGAAGTTGATAATAAGCTCGTGAAAACATGGGGCGTTATTCCAGAATTCAATTTCGAACCGAAACGTCACTTTGACCTTGGGGAAGCTCTTGGTAAGAATGAGGGAAATGGCGACCCATTGATGGATTTTGAAACGGCCTCAAAAATGTCAGGATCTCGTTTTGTTTTGTTGCGTGGTCCCCTTGCTAAATTGGAGCGTGCTTTGGCTAATTTCATGCTGGATCAGCATATTGATAAATCGGGTTATGTAGAGATTCAACCGCCAGTTCTTGTAAAAGATGATGCTTTTTATGGGGCGGGATTGTTACCAAAATTTGCGGATAATGCTTTCCAAACAACGGAAAATCACTGGTTAATCCCAACATCCGAGGTGCCTCTTTCTAATATGGTCAGTAATATGATTATTGATAAGGACAAATTGCCTCTCCGATTTGTGGCCCACACGCCTTGCTTTAGATCCGAAGCTGGCGCTTCAGGACGGGATACAAGGGGCATGATTCGCCTTCACCAATTTAATAAAGTTGAAATGGTTTCCATAACTCATCCTGATCAAACGGCCCATGAACATGAACGCATGGTTTCTTGCGCAGAAGGCATTCTCGAAGCCCTTGAATTACCTTATCGTCGTATGTTGCTTTGTGGTGGTGATATGGGGATTCAATCTGAAAAAACTTATGACCTTGAAGTTTGGTTGCCTGGTGAAGATACCTACCGTGAGATTTCCAGTTGTTCAACCTGTGGAGATTATCAAGCACGCCGTATGAAAGCCCGTTTTCGTGAAGATGATATCAATGGCAAAAAACAAAAGCCTCGTTTCGTGAATACCCTTAATGGATCTGGTCTTGCTGTTGGTCGAACAACGGTTGCGATCCTTGAAAACTATCAACAAGCCGACGGATCTATCCGTGTTCCTGAAGCCTTGCGTTCTTATATGAATGGGTTAGAATTTATAACGTAATCAAAAAAAGAGAAAATAAAACATGCGCATTCTCATTTCCAACGACGATAGCATTAATGCCCCAGGTCTTAAAGTTCTTGAGCGTATTGCCAAATCCTTTACAGATGATGTATGGATTGTTGCCCCTGAGATTGAGCACAGTGGTGCTGGACACTCTTTGACTTTGGGGCGCCCCCTTCATATTCGCCATATTTCAGAACAACGCTATGCCGTTGATGGGACGCCAACGGATTGTATGCAATTGGCCTTAAAACGTCTTTTGAAAAATAAAAAACCTGACTTGATGTTATCTGGTGTGAATTATGGTGGAAATCTTGGGGAAGATGTCACCTATTCTGGAACAATTGCTGCCGCAATGGAGGCAACCCTTCTTGGGGTTCCGTCTATTGCATTATCGCAAATGGTGAAATCTAACCAACCTGTTAGATGGGAAACCGCTGAACAATGGGCACCAGGCATTATCAAAAAACTTCTTGATATTGGATGGGAAAAAAAGGTTCTTATGAATCTTAATTTTCCTAATGTGATGCCAGATTCAGTTCAAGGTATTGCTGTGGTTCCTCAAGGCATGCGTCACGACAACGGAGAAATCACTAAATGGGTCGATCCCCGTGGTGAAGAATTTTATTGGATTGCCAGTGGTACCAGAGGCGAGCAAACGGACATTAAAGGTACTGACCTTGTGAAAATTACCGAAGATTTTATTACTCTAACCCCGCTTCATATTGATTTCACCCATTATAAAACACTGGGTAGCCTACAGAAGGCCTTTAAGGATGATGTCTAAAAAGATAGGTTTACTCTTTTCTTTAAGCCTTTTTATCACTATTTTGCTCACAAGTAGCTGTCAGAACCATGCCGTTTCATCTTTTCGAAACCCCCGTATTGAAATCGCCTCCTATCGCGCGGTTTCCGTGCAAAAAGGAGATACCATTTATATCATTGCCAAGCGATATGACATTGCACTCCGTGATTTAATTGAAGCCAATAATTTACGTCCCCCCTATGTTATTAAACAAGGTCAGGGTCTTCGTCTCCCCATAAAACACATTCATATCGTTCGTAAATTTGAGACCGTTAGGAGTATTGCCCGAGATCGTCATGTAAGTCAGCATGATCTTATTGAAAATAATAAGTTATCCGCCCCTTACACTCTTTATGAGAACCAACGTTTAAAATTACCTTACAAAAAAAAACAAAAACCATATTGGGGAAAAACAACAACACTAAAAAAAGCGCCTCGTAAAACAATTATTCCCTTAGTATCAAAAACTTCCGAGAAAAACTGGGAAAATAATTTTATTGCTCCAGGAGAGAAAAGAATCACGACCTTAGAACCCGTGTCACCTATTAAGCCACATAATGATAAATTCTTGAACAAGGATAAAAAAAAAGCCGCTGCTCCGCCCCTTGAAAAAAGGGCATTTTCTGCTTCATCACAAAGGAGAGCCTTTCTAGTGCCCTTAAAACCATCTTTTAAGCAAAATAAAAGAGGGCTTAAAAAACAACCTCAAACGAAAAAAAATATTAACCCATCCTTCTCATGGCCTGTGCGGGGACGTATTCTTTCCAAATATGGACATAAAAAAGGCGGTCTCAAAAATGATGGTATTAATATTCAAGCCATACGGGGAACCGCGGTAAAAGCGTCGGAATTTGGTCAGGTTGTTTATGTTGGCGGTGCTCTTAAAGGATATGGAAAACTTATTCTCCTCAAACATAATGGGGGGTGGCTTACCACCTATGCACATTTGAAAAATACCCGCATTAAAAAGGGTCAACGGGTTCAAAAAGGACAAATAATGGGAACCGTGGGGACCACAGGTAACGTCAAAATGCCCCAATTGCACTTTGAAATTCGAAAAAGAACGCAAACCCTTGATCCTCTGCGATTTCTCAAGTAATGTGACCTATATTTATTTATAAAAATTATTTTGGAGATTATTTAATGTTTCGTTTTTCAACCCCTTTCGCCGTTGCTTCTTTTTTCATTGCAAGCGTAGGAAATGCTCAAGCTTCTGGTGCTCAAAACACCTTAGCCAGTTTTTTACCATTTGTCTTGATTCTTGGTGTGATGTATTTTCTAGTGATTCGCCCCCAAAATAAAAAAGCAAAAACTCACCGTGAAATGGTATCAGCCCTTAAAAAAGGCGATGACGTTATTGTGGTAAACGGTATTATAGGTAAGGTTTCCAAAGTCATTGATAACAACGAAATTCTAGTTGAAATCTCTAAGGACACGGAAATAAAAGTTGTGCGTTCCAGCGTCTCTCAAGTGCTCACAACCGCAAAAACCGTAACAACAGAAAAGAAATCACCCCTTAAAAAGAGTTCTGTAAAAAAGAAAATAAATCCTAAAAAAACAACAGCTACTCGGAAATAATTAACCTTTCGTTTACGCTCTTTTGCCATGATCTTCTCATGATAGACAAATGGGCGTTAAGTTCCCTTTAATCTGCCCTGAAAGAGGTCACTATGCTTCACTTTCCCCTTTGGAAAAAGTCATCCATTTTATTTGCAGTTATTTTTGGCATTCTTTATGCTATTCCTTCCTTTGTGGATAAGGAAACCATTAAAAAACTTCCCAGTTGGATGCAGGATGAGGTAAGCCTTGGCCTTGATCTTCAAGGGGGATCACACTTATTATTAGAAGTTGATATTCAATCAGCCCTTAGGGACCAAGCGGCCTTTTTATCAGATGATGCCCGTAAAATTTTGCGAAAAAAACGCATTAGATTTTCCAATATGCGCGTTGAGGGTCTTGTGGTTACCTTTACCATTCAAGACGCTAAAGACCGCTCCCTTGTGTATAAAGAGCTTGGACAACAAGGCCTTGATATAGCTTATAATGATACAAAAAAATCTTTCGCCATGAAATATTCCCATAAGGCCATTGCAGAGAAGAAAAAACTTCTTATTCAGCAATCCCGTGAGGTTATTGAACGTCGTATTAATGCCCTTGGAACTCGGGAACCAAATATTCAAACCCAGGGAACGGATCGTATTATAGTTCAATTGCCAGGGGTCAGCGATCCAGAAAAAGCCAAGGAAATTTTGGGTCGTGCAGCGAAACTAACTTTTCAAATAGTTCATAAACAATATCCCACTCTTAAGTCAACTGGAGGGCGTGTTTTACCTGGCACCATAGCCATCCCAGAGGTCTCGTCTCAAATCCATGATGGTCGTCAACCAACAACTTATCTTGTGCGTAAGCAAGTTCTCCTCACGGGGGAGAGTCTCGTTAATGCGCAACCAAGCTTTGATCAACACAATAGCCCCGTTGTCACTATGCGTTTTGACACCATGGGGGCAAAGAAATTCGCTGAAGTCACCAAGCAATATACACATCATCAATTGGCAATGATATTGGACGGTAAAATCATCAGCGCTCCTAATTTAAATGAACCCATTCTTGGGGGGAATGTGCAAATTTCAGGGAATTTCAGCGTTGAAGAAACTTCTCGACTTTCTGTCTTATTACGGTCAGGTTCTTTGCCTGCCCCCTTGAATGTCATCGAAGAACGCACCGTTGGGCCAGACCTTGGGGCCGACTCCATTGCAGCTGGTCAGGACGCAACAATCTATGCCATCATTTTAGTCTTTATCTTTATGCTCATTTCATATTCCTTATTTGGCTTATTTGCATCCATTGCATTATCCTTAAATTTGGTTTTTTTAATTTCAGCCCTAGCCCTTACGGGATCAACCCTTACCCTTCCAGGTATTGCGGGTATGGCTTTGACTTTGGGAATGGCCGTTGATGCCAATGTTTTGATTTTAGAACGTATCAAAGAAGAATTACGTGCGGGCACAAAGGTCGCCCAAGCTATCGAAGCAGGGTACAAACGTGCCATTGCAACCATTATGGATTCCAACATAACCACCATCATTGGGGGATTAGCTCTCTTCTTTTTTGGATCTGGCCCCGTTAAAGGGTTTGGCGTGACTCTTTGTATGGGAATTGCTATTTCTATGTTCACGGCCATTACTTTAACAAGGCTCATGATTGCAACTTGGTTCAAGTGGGCTAAACCTAAAACACTTCCTTTATAAAGGTCTTTAATATAGTCATATATTGGCTCTAAAAATAAATTTTGATTAGGATAAACACATGCGTGGTCTTCAATTCATTCCCAATAATACAAATTTTGACTTTGCTGGCAAAAAAACATTTTCATTCGTTATGGCCATGGTCATTGTTTTAGGGTCTATTTTTTCTCTTCT
>JAJRPZ010000080.1 GCA_024280495.1 Alphaproteobacteria bacterium | reverse complement strand
TACTGCTGTTTTGTCCTTCAAAGGAAGTGATCGTTTAAATACATGGATTTCAGATTTTGATTCATTAATGACTGATCACAAAGATGGTGGTCGTTATCATAATGGCTTCTTAAACATGTATAATGAGCTTGAAGCATCTGCATGGAATCATATTATGCATTTTGCAGAAAAGAATGCTTATTCTATTGAAGAAGCCATGGCTAAGATCACAATTACAGGTCATAGTCGTGGTGCAGGTTGCGCTCAAGTATTTGCTGACATTGCACGACGTAAAATCGGTGTTGTTTCACCCATGATTACATTTGCAGCGCCACGTGCTCTTCATAAGAGAACAGCCGCTGAATCCAATGAACTAGCTAAGGATAATCACCTTAATATCTTACAAGCTAAAGACCTTGTCGGTTATGCTGCATTGGGTTGTTTAAATGGCGGCGCTCATATTGGTAACAAGCTTTATCTTCCAGTGAACGGTGACTCTTGGATGCATATGATGGGTGGCTATCGTAAGATGTTGAATACCATGCATGTTATGGGCGAAGTAAAACGCGACGTAAAATCTAATACTGGTAATACGTATAAATTTGAGTCAGCTAATGCCAATGAAGATCGTGATCTGCTTACAGAAAAAGATAATTCTATCCAAGCGTGGGCGGAAACAGTAATTGGAGGGGTTAAGAATCCCGTTAAGGCTGCAAACACCTTGTTAGAGAAAGCTACTTGGGCATCAGAGAATCCCGTAGAAGCCGTTGATCTTGCTGCGAATACAACCATTCAAGTTGCTAAAAATATTGGTGAGATTGCTTTAAATGCAGCAAGTATCACGAAATTAGCCCTTGTGGGAACTGCTAAAATTGTTTCAAAGGCATTAACAACAAGCGAAGAGCCTACAAGTGTCGTTGATTCTTTAAAGTTTGCAGGAAAAACTGTCTTGAATGGTACGAAAAGTTTGGGTGGTTTTGTTTTCAACAAAGCTAAGGATTTTGTAATTGGTACCGAAGAAGTTGTTGAAAGTGCAGAGTCATGTGCCAAAAGACAAAAGCTTGTGGACGCTCGTCAACAAAAACTTTCAGCTGAATACAAGTCCAATATGGGTCATGAAATTGAACTCAATGAATTGACAGTAACGCCTAAAGTTCAAGCAGCGACTCAAAACATTGCAAGCAGAGCTTGGAATGCTGTTAAATTTTGGTAATAAAACCTAAATAAAAAAACTAATGGAAATATTAAAGAGGGGAATTCCCCTCTTTTTTTGTAGAGTTTCCTGAAGAATCTTGTAATTTAATTTGTATTTTTTTTCATTTATGGTAAAAAAAGTACTCTACAACTAACTGAAAGATATAGTCGTTTCAAAAAGGTTCCAGTCTAGGAGCGAGAGACCAATGCCTATAATTTATAGGTGTGGGAGTGATTGACGACGTCTGGAATTTTTTTGGAATGACTATAATGCTCAATTTGACCCCCTTTGTCCTTTGGCTTCAACAATTTCCCAACGAGTTGAATCTCATGTTGATGTACGTTTTTGGCGTACTCTCCCTTGGTATTCTTTATAAATTTTTTGGAAAATCAGGTGTTTATATTTTCATGACCCTAGGCGTGATTATAGGAAATATGCAAGTTCTTAAGGCCATGCAAATTTCCCTTTTTCAAGAACCCATCGCCATGGGAACTGTTATTTTTATGATTACTTTTTTGGCAACGGATATTTTAGCAGAATTTCACGGGCGAGCAGCGGCACGCAAAGCCATTTGGAGTGGTTTTTTTGGCATTATTTTTTTGACTGGTATGATGATGCTAACAATTGGCGTGCAGCCTTTGCTCCCTTTGTCAGGAGCTAATGTCGAGCACTTTAATGAAGCGCACTATGCCATGCAAACTTTATTTATGCCCGCTCCAGCACTCTTCATCGCCAGTCTCACTGCTTATCTTATTTCACAGTATACCGATGTGCAGATTTTTTTGGCCGTGAAAAAAATAACTGAAGGGCGTTCATTGTGGCTGCGTTCTTTTGTGTCCACCGCCCTTTCATCCTTGGTGGATAATGTCATTTTCAGTGTGCTTGCCTGGAAGATTCTAGCACCCCTTGATATTGACACCTACACGTTGATCTTTACTTATATTTTAGGAACTTATGTTTTACGTTTAATGCTCACTGGTTTGAATGCAGTTGTGTTATATTTTTTTAAGAAAAGAGCTATCCCTATAATAAAATGAGATTATTATCACTTATGGATTATCCCAATTTTTCCTTTGACATTACCTTTAAAAGCCCCTCATCAAATGCGAGGCTTGGTCAACTTAATACCCCCCATGGCAGTGTGCAAACCCCAGCTTTTATTTTTTGTGCCACAAAAGCTGCCATTAAGGGGCTCTCCCCAACTCAAATGAAGGCTGCCAATACGCAATTTGTTCTCTCGAACACCTATCATTTGATGGTGAATCCAGGTAGTAAACATATTCAAAAAATGGGTGGTATTCATAAATTTATGGGCTGGGATGGTCCAATTCTAACGGATTCTGGCGGTTTTCAGGTTTTTAGTTTGGGCCATGGGTCCGTTGCAAGTGAAATCAAAGGAAAACGTTTTGGGGGGCGTCGTAAAACCCTTATGAAAATTACGGAAGAAGGCGCTTTATTTCAATCTTATTTGGATGGAAAAAAGCATATGTTGACCCCTGAGAAATCAATTCAAACCCAACGTGAGCTTGGTACTGACTTTGTTGTTGTTTTTGATGAATGCACGCCATTCCATGTTGAAAAATCTTATACGGCTCTTTCCATGCGTCGTTCCCACCGTTGGGAGGAACGTAGTCTTGCAGAATTTAAAAAACATCATGATGGTACCCAGGCTTTATATGGCATTGTTCAAGGTGGTGTTTATGAAGACCTTCGCCGTGAAGCAACAGATTTTGTAAATGATCAGCCCTTTTTTGCCCATGCTGTGGGCGGATCCCTTGGGTCCAATAAAGAACAAATGTATGATGTTGTCGCTTATACAATGTCGAGATTAACCCGTGAACGCCCTGTGCATTTGCTTGGGATTGGTGGTATTCGCGATATATTTGAGGGTGTCCAACATGGTATTGACACCTTTGATTGCGTTCATCCAACAAGGTTAGGACGGCATGGTGGCGCCCTCATTCGTGCGGACCAAGGCCTAGATACGACCAAAGAACATATTAACTTGATGAATGCTCAATTCAAGGAAGATCAAGATCCCATCGATAAAACATGTGGCTGTGAAACATGTCAGAATTTTTCACGGGGCTATCTCCATTATCTTTTAAAGGCAAAAGAACTCTTGGCGCCTCAAGCCATCACCATCCATAATGTTTTCTATATGAATCGTCTTCTGGAGGCCGTTCGAAATGCCATTAAAAAAGACACCCTTGGGAATGAACGCAAAAAGTGGATTAAGGATTGATATTTATGCGTAAAGTTCGTTTGTTTATCGAGGATGTGCCTTTTAAATCCTTGGGACAAGAGGTCCCCTTGACATCAAAACAAGCTCACTATGTTCAAAATGTCATGCGAGTAACTCCTGATCAAAAAATCACAATTTTTAATGGTTTCAATGGGCTCTGGTCAGCACAAGCGACTTACCCTTCAAAAAAAACGTGCCTGCTCATACTATTGGCACAATTGAAAAAACAACCTTCGGAGGTGGAATTACACCTTCATTTTTCACCGTTAAAACAATCTGCTCAAGGCTTTTTGATTGAAAAAGCAACGGAGCTTGGGGTAACGCATTTTCATCCTATTCTAACGGAGCGTACCGTTGTCCGTGCTTTTAAAACCCATAAAAACCGCCTTTCTGCCATTGAGGCTTCCGAGCAATGTGACCGCCTTAATGTTCCTAAATTCATTGACCTTAAGCCCCTTGATAAATCCCTTTCTAGCCTAGAGGAAAATAAAAATATTATCTTTGTTTGTGATGAACGATTGACGGCCTTAAAGTTGAAAGAGTCTCTTGGAACGGAGAAAATCATTCATATTGTCATCGGGCCTGAGGGCGGGTTTAGTCCAACTGAATTTTCTTATTTTGAGAGAAATCCAGCTGTTAAATTTGTTACATTGAACAATAATATTTTACGCGCGGAAACAGCAGCATTGGCGGCTCTTTCCATTGTTTCTGCTTGAATTAAAGCTCTTTTTTTATTTTGGGTAAGTTTCTTTAATGAAAAAGAGAGCGAGGATCGCAAAAAATAGCGCGAGAGGTACTGCTGAAAGTGCAAAGGTAAAATCATCTATTGTAAACCATGGCGCACCAGATTCCTTAAGGTTTCCAGCCCAGTGATAATCTAGAAGCCAGCCAATGAGAGGTTCAAAGACAACGCCACTGAGCATCACAATCATATTGGTGAATGCAGCAACGATACCGCTAATTTTCGTTGGCATACGCTCCGTTGACATGGCAAAAACAAGATTTTGTCCCGAAAATAAAAAACCTGCTAAAAACATGAAAAAGGACATGGCTGTTAGGGGGATTTGCGGAATGAAAATCATGGCGGAAAAAGCAATGAAATAAAGAACTGCACTGAGGTACATTACTTTTTTACGGGATTTAAGGTAGTCGGAAAACCACATGGCAGCAGGAGCACCAACGGCAACGCCAATATAAATAAATGACGTTATGGCCGACGCATGTTTTGATGAAATATCATATCTTTCCGACAAATAAGGACTTCCCCATAAGTCCGCAAGGGCAGCTAAAGGGACGTACATTAAACAGCCAAAAAGGCCAATGAGCCACGTTTGTTTGGATGTTGCTACAATGGCCAAACCGTCTAAAATACCCATTTTTGTTGTTGGTTCTGGTTTGTCTGAAATTTGAGCCATTTTATGGGTATATTTACGATTTGGTTCTTTCATGAGTAAATAGATGAGCGCGGCAAGACCAAGGCCAATAGCAGAAATTCCCATCAAGGAGTCTCGCCATCCGAAATAATCAACGGCATGTCCAAGGGGGGCGCCAGCAGAAGTTGCTCCCATGGTGCCCAAAATCATGGTGAACCCAATGACTGTTCCAACTTTTTCTGGGGGAAACCAAAGAGTTGCCAGTTTGAGAGTTCCAATAAAGCCACATGACGCTCCTGCTCCCATCATAAGGCGCCCAACGGAGGCCACATGAAGGCTTTCTGCTGTCGAAAAAAGGTATGTCCCAGCTGCTGCCACAAGACAACTTACGGCCATGAGTTTTTTAGGACCAAAGTGATCGAGAAGGATGCCCAAGGGAATTTGCATAGCCGCATAAGCATTATAATAAAAAGCGCCAAGAATCCCAAGGGCACAACCCTGAACAGCAAAATCTCTCATGAGTTCTTGACTCATGACGCCAGGGCTGACCCGTAAAACAAATTGATAAAAATAGAAGAGTGCAGCAAGACCCCAGAAAAGCCAGGCTTTTTTTGGATATGTCCTGTTCGACGATGGATTAAAAGAACTTATCATGGGGCACCATGGCATAATTATACCTGTTGAGCAAGGTGAGGTTTGTCATTTTTTATGTTTTTCACTTAGTTACCACACTTTTTTAGTCTTGGTTTATCTCTTGAATGACTGTAGTGCTGATTAGGGTATTCATATAGCCATAGAGGCCAGAAATATTTAAAGGGCTCCATTCTTGTGATAGTGCGGCGTCAGATATGGTCACTAAAAGTATTTTTGAATGATCTGATGTCCATTCAGTAACGTGAGAAAAAGGCACTAGAAAATGGTCCAATATATAAGATTCTCGAGCATTTTCAACGTTTTTGAATGAATCTAATGATAATAGTTCTTTTAATAGATATTGACAAGAGAAGGGGCGCTCGTGTTGTGCAATACGGCCCAGGGCCCTCAATAATTTCCAATGACCTTCATGGTTAAAATTATGGGTTTTAAAATCCAAATTGGCAATGATTTTCTCTGTGATGAGGTTGAATATATTTAATCTATCTTCTTTCTTTAGGAAAATTAAAAGTCGTGTAAAATCCAGATGTTGCTGAGTTGATTTTAAAGAGCCTCTAAACTGAATAAGAGCATTAACGACTGCTTCTTGATCTCGATGAGGAATGCTTTTGAGGAGAACTCTGGCATCCCGTCGAAAAGATTTTAAGTTTGAGCGTCCCTTATGAATTACCGAGGGAGCATGGGGTATATTCTCTATATTTCTAGGTTTGGCAGTGAAATGTTTTGTGAGTTTTAGAGATATATTTTCAGAAAGGGAATATAACTCTATCATTGATTGACTGGAGGCGTTTGTTGCTGAGGAAATTAGAGAGGATAAAAAAGTTATTAAAGTGACTATATATAATCTCACAATCGTCATTGAAAGTCCTTGATATATTTATATAATTTTTTACAGTATATATTTTTCACCTATTTGGAAGCCATATATTTTATATGATGATAAAATAATGACTTGTCATGGAGAGGGATCTATTCCAAAATAATTGAAAGTTTTTTGTAAAATAATGATATGCACTCGCCTAATTACACACCCAGAAAACCTCAATTCATTATTTTGCATTATACAGCTGGTGATGACGATGCTTCAATTGCTTGGCTGACCAATCAGAATAGTCAGGTGAGTGCGCATTATTTGATTCAATCCCATGGTAATATTTCAAATTTAATACCAGAAGAAGAACGTGCATGGCATGCGGGGAAGGGGGCCTGGCGTGGTCTGACGGATCTCAATTCAGCCTCCATTGGCATTGAAATAGTGAATTATGGTTTTGAGGGGAACCATGTTCCTGATAATATTGATCGCAGGTCCTGTGTTGTTATTCCTGGGTCAGATAAATCTTGGTTTCCTTATTCTGAAAAGCAATATCAGAGCCTGGTGACGCTTCTTTTGCAACTTAAAAACCGCTGGGGAGCCTTAAGCCCCTTAAATTTCATGGGGCATAGCGATTTGGCCCCTGGGCGTAAAATAGATCCAGGGCCTTTATTCCCTTGGGAGCGACTTTACCGTGAATACGATATTGGTGCCTGGCCAGATCTAGGAAAACCTTTGCAACATATGACTTTTCCTGAAGGCGACTTGAGTGGTTCTTATATCATTAAATGGACTCAAATGCGTCTTCGAGATTTTGGCTATATGCAGTGCCCTTTGACGGGGGATCTGGATGATCAAACGGTTTTAACGTTGCAAGCGTTTCAAATGCATTTCAGACCTTCTAATATTAGTGGAGATCTTGATAGAGAAACCATTGACATTTTAGTGCATTTGTTGGATCAATATTATTATAATTAAAATAAATAAGGAATGAAAAATGAAGATTAATATTATTGGGGCAACCATTATTTCTATTGGCATAGCTTCCGCTGGTTTTTTTATTAATGGTGGTTTAAAACTTATGAATTCTAGGCCAGGAAGTGTTTCTGTTAAAGGCGTTGTGGAAATGCCGGTGGAAGCCGACCGTGTCAGTTGGACAATTAAGTATACAGCGTTTGGTAAAACATTAGATGAAGCCCTTTCATCCTATGATAAGTCAAATACTCTTGTTAAAAATCTCCTTGAGAAAAAAGGTTTTTCCGGTGAATATCGACCTCATTTGATTGAATCTTACAATGAAAGAGGTCAAGGAGGAAATGAACAGGGACGCTATAAAATTACGGGAGGATATATTTTATCTACAAATAAAATTAAGCTTTTTGAAGATACATATATTGAAGTTGTAAATCTCGCAAAAGAGGGTGTTGCCTTTGTAGAATCTTATGATCGTCCTGAATATCACTTTACAAAGTTTCTTGAAAAAAGACCTGAAATTTTCTCCCTTGCCGTTAAAAATGCTCAAGAAATGGCGGAAAAATTCGCGAAGGATGCTGATGTCAAGTTGGGACCAGTGACACACGCAAATCAGGGAAATTTTTCTATTTTAGCAGCCACTGGTGGTGGAAGTTATGAGGCTAAATATTCAAAGAAAAAAGTTATTCGTGTTGTTAGTCATTTTACTTATAGCATTATCCAATAATTTTATAAAGCCACGGGGCTTGCCCCGTGGATGTTTACAAATAAGTTTTCCAGGTTTTTTTATTTTTTAGGAGCGTGGCAGTGACCGCAGCACCCTTTAACTTTATAGGTGGTTTGGATGGTGGTGCCATTATCAAGTTCAAGTGTTACTGGAATGTGTTGTCCAACAACCAAGTCTTCTTTCAGACCAATGAGCATCACGTGAAAACCGCCAGACTTAAGTTCTACAAATCCATTTTCAGGGACATCAATAGCTTCAACGGGGCGCATTTTATGGATGCCATTTTCTTCAAACGACGTATGAAGCTCAATGATACTCGCAACAGGACTTATGGCCCTAATGATTTTTCTAGGGGTTTCCGTAAGGTTAGTTACTTTTACAAATGCAGCAGAATTTTGGCCTTTTTTTGCCTGACGTGCAAAAGGATTGGTCACGGAGATACCATCTGTTTTGAAAGTCGTTATGCGGTCTTTATATTTGGTTATTTCTATTTTTTCTCCCACTTTTTCATGGGCTTGCGCCGTGAAGGTGAGGGCAAGACAGATTGCTGTCATCGTAATAGATTTTATGGCTATTTTCATTTTAAGCTCCATTTTTTATTGTTTTTATTTTAAGGTTATTAACCCCATTTACTCACATAGTTTTCTTGATTTTCTGGTCTTTCGATGGTCAAAAATGGTATTATGTCTTCGACTCGTTCGATGAGAGTGAATAGGTTTTTATCCTCTTTGCGCAAAAAACCATTATTAACCATGGTTTCGATGGCGATTTTGAAAATTGGTGACCAATACCCATTGATGTCTAGAATAAATATGAATTTTTTATGGAGCCCAATTTGCTTCCACGTTAGAATTTCACAAAGTTCATCCAAGGTACCAAAACCGCCAGGTAAAATACAAAAAGCATCGGACTCTTCAAACATCAATTGTTTGCGTTCATGCATGCTATCTACATAGGTGAGTTTCGTAATTTCTTGGAAGGCACCTTCTTTATCATCCAAAAAATGAGGAATAATACCATGGACAATACCCCCATTATCCATGGATGCTTTTGCAGTTATCCCCATAAGGCCAGTGCGCCCACCGCCATAAACAATATCAATATTATGGCCAGCAAGAAGTTTACCTAGATCATGGGCGGCGTCTTTAAAAATTTTCGGGGTCTTTTCCGACGCGCCGCAATAAACGCAAATAGATTGAATTTTTGTCATATAATTTCTTTCTTTTTTTTAAGCAAGCTTCTTTGGTAGGGCTAAGCTTGGTTTAGAGGATAGTGGCGGAAGTTTTTCTTTATGATTTTTAATCAAGTTATCAAGTTCTTTGAGCCCTCGATCCATTTGAGGATCAAGGCCCTTCATGTAATCTTGAGGAGTAAATTCCACAACTATATCAGGATCCACACCGTAATTTTCAATTTTCCAGCCAATATCTTTGAACCAAAAAGAAAATTCAGGTTGTGTTGTCATACCGCCATCAACCAAGCCATGGCGTGGCCAAATACCGATAACACCACCCCATGTACGTTTGCCAATGAGGGGGCCGAGGTTCATGGTTTTAAAATTGTGAGAGAACATGTCGCCATCGGATCCAGCATACTCGTTTGTGAGGGCAACCATGGGTCCAACGGGCGCTTGATCGGGGTAGGGAGACATGCCATGCCAGCGTGTGACATCATACCCAAGGCGTTTACGGGCAAGCTTTTCAAGTAAAAGTTGAGAAACATTTCCCCCACCATTAAAGCGCACATCGACCACAAGGCCATCTTTATCGATTTCCTGCAAAAAAGAGCGGTGAAATTCGGCATAGCCCCAGGAACTCATATCAGGAATGTGAATATACCCAACGGTACCCCCTGTTTTTTCATGGACATAAGCACGATTGTGCTCAACCCAATCCCTATATCGTGTGGCATATTGATTGCCAATGGTTTTAACCAGAACTGAATTTCTGTCTTTGGGTTTTTTTTGATGGGAAATTTCAAGTTCAACTACTTCATCTGCTTTATGAAGAAGCATTTTATAGGGAGTATTTTCTTTGCTTAGGGGTTCTTTGTTAATGGCATAAATAAAATCACCATTTTCTAGGTTGATGCCAGGTTGAGTCAGAGGGGATGAGGCATCCAAGTTTCCAGGTTCACCTTTTGAGAGATTATGGATTTCATAGGCATTTTCTGTTTTATGCCATGTGAAATCTGCGCCAAGGGACCCAACACCCCAACGTGGTGTCGCTTTGAGATCTCCGCCAAAGGAATAAGCGTGAGACGTGCCGAGCTCCCCTTGCATTTCCCAAACAATGTCTGTGAACTCATCACGGGTAGATGCCCTTGTAACAAGGGGGTGGTAACGATCAAAAACAACTTGCCAATCGATATCTGCCATATCCTCAACCCAGTAATGGTCGCGTTGAAGACGCCAGGCTTCCTTATACATTTGTTCCCATTCTTTTGCTGGTGTGACCATGAGTTTTATGCGATCTAAATCAATCCAGCCAGATTTATTCGTGGCGTCAGCTTCCTCTTCTGGCTTTGTTCCGCCTTTATAAACACGAAGGCGTTTTTTCTGACGGGTAATGATATGGGTTTTTGTAAGGTTGGTTTGTGCATCATGGATACCACTAACAAGGGTGTCTGATTTCAAGGTTTCGAAATCAAAACTTTCAAGGGAAGAGGGAGTGTCACCTTCGTTCTCTTCTGCTTCAAAGGCACCCTGAGCCACATGGGAGATATAAAATATCTTACCCTTTGTGGCGCTGAGGCTGGAATAATCACCTGCTTGAATGGGAAATTCAAAAAGGCGATTTTCAATGCCATCAAGGTCAATAATTGTATCGGGTGTAGTCTCTGCTTCTTTTTTCTTAGGATCCTTTTTGTCGTCCTCTTTCTTTTCTTCAACCAGTAGATCTGGTGCTTTTAAGAAAGGTGTTGACGTTGCCTTTTCCAAAGGAATAGCCATGATTTTTATGGCATATAAAAAAGACTGCTCAAAATGCATGGCATCATGTACTGGGTCGAAATTACGGTGTGAAAGGAAATAAATATATTTACCTTCAGGGTCAAAAATAGGGGACTCATCAATGAGAATGGGTGTTGAAATCTGGCTGACTTTTTTGCCTTTGGCTTGGTATAATTTTAAGGCCATTTTCTGACGGGTAATGGAAACAGAATAGGTAAACCATTTTCCGTCTGGTGACCAATCACCGCCTGCAGGACGCATATGAGAACTGTTATCAATTTTTGTCACAATCCATTTCTTAAGGTCTACGTGCAAAACATCACTGCGGTGATTGAAAATAATACAGCTATGGTTTTTAGGATTCACATAAAGGGAAATCACACGGCCAATATCAAGGGGAGTCTTGGGTGCGCTAACAGATATAGATGTTTCTGCATCATAAATTTCAAGGGATTCTTCGCCTGCATTGTCGCTTACAACCAAAACCTGCTTGCCATTATGCAACCAAGTTGGGAAGCGATAGCGAATACCGTCTTTTTCACCAAACTGAAGAACGGGCCCTTCCCAATTGCCTAAGGTACAGGCTTTTCCTCTGGTCACAACGGATAAATGGGTGCCATTGGGATGTAAGTCATAGCCTTGTAAATAGCGTTTAGGAGAAAAGAATTTTCGCGCACGTCCTTGGCGGTCACTGTGATAATCAAAATCTATTTTTGACGTTTTCTTAGTTTCAATATCTAGGCAAAAAAGGTCTGCACCTGCATGATACACAACAGATTTTCCGTCCGTTGATTGGTTGCGTACATAAAAATCAGTATGATGGGTGAGTCTTTCAAGGTTTTCGCCATTTGGTGTGCAACTGTAAAGATTACCTATACCCTCGTGGTCCGATGAAAAAATAATGAGTGAGGGGTTAACCCACAAAGGTCTTGCCATATCGCCTTTTAAATCAATGAGTTTTTCAAAGGTAGAAGAATCCTTCTGATTTACCCATATATCGCCAGCAGTCCCACCGCGATAGCGTTTCCAATATCCATATTCTCTATATCCATGGCGTTGGATCACCGAACCCTCTTTTAGGGTGTTTCCTTTGAAGCTAATGAAATTAGCAGGTCCAATTTTTTGTTTTTCAGGAACACCGCCCTTGGGGGAGAGTTTCCAGACCATATTCCATTTTAAAAAAGGTTGACCATAGGAAGAGGAAAAATAAATTCCATCCTCAGACCAATTCAAAACAACCACATCATCGCCCATGTAAGTTAAGCGTGTCATTTCACCGCCTTGGGCAGACATAATATAAAGCTCGCTATGTCCTTCGTTGCTGGATGAAAAAGCAATTTTACTGCCATCTGGAGAAAAGACAGGGGTTTTTATAGAGCCTTTATCATGGGTGAGGCGCCGTGCAATGGGCTTAGTAGTAGAAGCACTAGGGTCTTTATCAAGACGCCAGAGATCTCCCTCGCTCATAAATATAATAGTGTTTTCGTGAATGCTAGGATAACGATAGTAGCCGTCTTGTGACATGAAAAGCCCTTTAGAATAAAATATGTTTTAAATTTTATTACACTATACCCTGAGAGATACGCTTTAAAAAGGGGGAATGAATTTTCTTTTTCTTTGAAAATCCTTATGTTAGAAATAAGAGTGTCTTATTTTATAAAAAAGGTTGTTACGTGATGGGAAGAAACTTAGTTATTGTAGTTTTGTTGTTTGCCGTTGTGGGTGTGGGATATAAAATTTATACGGCTGGTGTTTTTGGAGAAAAAAACAACCAGAAAATCCATACTGTCGTGTCCGCAGTGAAACAGCGCGTTCCTGTTGTTCTTTATAGTAGTAATACTTGTCGATATTGCCTGATGACCAAGGCATTTCTAAAAAAGAAAGGTATTGAATATCAAGTGCGTGATATTAATATTGGTAAAAACTCCGAGGAAATGACGGAGCGCACCAATGGATCAAGATCTATCCCGCAAATTTTCATCAATCGTCAGCACATTGGTGGTTATGGTGCTCTTTTGAACCTTGAAAAATCTGGCGAACTTAACAAGCTTTTGCAAGGTATGGAAGAAGATAAATAATCCACCATGAAAAAATTCACAAAATCAGAAGCATCAGACTTTTTTGATACCCTCATTGCAGCACACCCTGATGCGGAAACCGAGCTTCATTATGTTAATAACTATACGCTTTTGGTTTCTGTTGCTTTATCGGCACAAGCAACGGATGTGAGTGTCAATAAAGCAACAAAGGATCTATTTCAAAAAGTCAAAACGCCACAAGACATGTTGGACCTTGGTGAAAAAACTTTAAGAAAACATATCAAAACCATTGGTCTTTATAATACTAAGGCCAAAAATGTCATCAAAACCGCACGTATGTTAGTGGATTTGCATGATGGTATTGTACCTGATAATAGAGCTTCCCTCGAAGCTTTACCAGGAGTAGGTCGCAAAACCGCCAACGTTGTTTTGAATATCGCTTTTGGACAACCGACCGTTGCCGTTGATACGCATTTATTTCGTTTAGGAAACCGTATTGGTATTGCGCCAGGAAAAACGCCTTTAATGGTGGAAAAACAATATGAACAAGTGACCCCCGCGCGCCATATGCGTGACGCACATCTTGCGCTTATTCTTCATGGGCGTTACACTTGCAAAGCGCAAAAACCTCTTTGTCATGTGTGTCCCGTCACCATATTTTGTCGTTCTTTTAAAGAATTGTCCGCATAAAAAAACCTCCGCAATACAACTGGGAGGTTCATTGGTCTATCAAAAATTATGCGTCAGTAGAAGTTTTTTCAGAAGTTTCTGATACGGCTGTTTCTGGTATGGTTGGAGCTGTTTCCGTCGTGCCATCTTCAATTTGTGTATTTTTTTCAATTTCTGCAAATTCTGCTTCAAGGGCCGCTTCTGTTTCATCAATTTCACCCGTAAGGCTCAGGTCAAAAGTGCTTTTTGGTTTATCTTCAGATGTGAGGCCCTGATCGCGCTCTTGATCATCCAATTGGCGACGAAAGGCCCATATGGCTGCATCATTTAACTTTTCAATATCAACGGTTTCACCTGCTATTTCACGTAAAGAAACGACGGCATTTTTATCGTTATCACGTTCAACAGTGAGGGGGGCACCAGCGGCAAGCTGTCTTGCACGTTGAGCAGCCGTAACCACAAGGTTAAAACGATTTGGGATTTTTCTTACACAATCTTCAACGGTAACGCGAGCCATAATAAATTCCTGAATTTTAAAGATAATAAACAAAAGGGAGTTAAAAAGAAAACGCACCCATGAAAAGCACGTTTATTTTCAAGTGAGAATTAACCTTGGCGTGCTTTAAAACGGGGGTTTTTTTTGTTGATAACCAACAATTTACCGCGACGACGGATTAAGCGGCAATTTTTATCACGGTTCTTAAGTGTTTTAAGAGAGCTAGCGACTTTCATAATATTTCTCCAAATTTGATCTATATTCCTTTTTAATAGCCTTTGGGTCTGCTTGTCAAGGAGTTACTAGTTATAATGTTTTTTCATTTTTCTCTTAAGTTGCTTTTTTTGAATAGAGCTTGTAAGAAATAAAGAGAGATGTTAAGTTTTGTACTATTTATAAAAGGGATATTATCATGTCATCTAAAATTACAAAGATTATTGCAATCACAGTCGCGTTACCAACGGCCTTGTTTTTGACAGGTTGTGCCAGTCGCATTGGAACGAACCAATATGTCGCTGCGGGTGTTGGGGAAACTATGACGTCTTATATGGGTGTCGTTGTTTCGAAACGAGTTGTTTCAGTGAAAGAAAATCAAAAATTGGGTGATAACTCAATGGGTGCTGGTATCGGAGCTTTGGTTGGTGGTGTTGCTGCTTCTAATATTGGCGGTGGTTATGGTCAAGTTGCTGCAACTGTTGGTGGTGCCATTCTCGGTGGATTTGCTGGTGCAGCCATTGAAGATCACGTTGGAACGCAAGAAGCCTTTGAGTATACGGTTCAATTGGATAACGGTCAATTAAAGACTGTGGTTCAAGGAACGGATGTTAATATCCAAGCAGGTCAGCGTGTTATATTCCATGAATCTTACAAAGGAAATCGTAGCTCAGGTAAAGCAAGATCACGTATTGTGCCTTATATGGGATAAAGTATTTATCTTTGATAGTTAAAACTAATCACCTATAAAAGTAAGAAGGCTCCATTTATGGAGTCTTTTTTGTTTTTTTAATACCCGTTAACTATTTTTTAATTTTTATGGAATATATTTTTCTATGTGGATTTATCTAAATAGTCGATCTTATCTAAATAAAAAGGAATTATTATGAAGAAAATATCTAGATTTGTTGTTGCTTGTCTCATTTGCACACCTGTGTATTCAGAAAAATTACAAATCAAAATTAGAACGGATAAAAGTTTTTGGGGTGCTTTGGGTGATTTATCATACAATACCATTCAACGAGACGACTTTAGGCCGAAATTGCGTCTTAAAGTAACATATGAAAAACATCGTCGCGGAAAACGTAATAAAATTGAAAAAGAAGAGGTTATCGTTCCTATTCCATCTGTTGGAAGGGAAGTAGCTGTTAATAAAATTATAAAACGTGGTGTGCATGATATTAAATCATTGGAGGTAGATTATACCTATGGTTATCCTATGAGGGGAAGGGTGCCCAATGGGGAAGATATTCGTAGGGGGGTTGGAGGTTGGTATTCTTGTAAGCCCACTCAGCTAAGTGGACGTATAAAAACTCTTAAAATTAAATTGAAAGACTCTAAAATTAAAGCCCCTAGAAACATTAAAAAATTCAATAATATGTGTAAGTTGATTGTTGAAGAATGATCTAAGTAATTTTTGAATTATTGCTTATTTAAATTCATAAAAAACCTGGTCCTTAAGTGGGTTAGGTTTTTTTGTATATTCTAGTAATATGAAAATGTGTGTAAAATTGAATTGAGAGTGTATGTGTTGAAAAGCAGTATTTTATACCACACCTTAAAGTGTATGGTATCCCCAAGGGGATTCGAACCCCTGTTGCCGCCGTGAAAGGGCGGTGTCCTAGGCCTCTAGACGATGGGGACCCAGATCAAACAGTGCAAAAGTTTTTACGCTTCTGTTAAGTATGTTTTTACATCTCCTGCAACAAGAAATCAAGGGGTATTTTTATTTTTTTTTATTTCTTCTACGTTGAATTTATACAATGTGAAAAAGGCGTGGATTTGTCTGTGATTTTTATCCACCATATCTGTGGATAACCTTGTGGGTAATTGGAGGAGAAGGTCCTTGATCCCATTGGAATTAAGGATTGATTAATAATTGATTAATAATTGAGCATGTCGCGTAAAGCATTGAAAATACTCATGTCAAGTGAATTGAGATCCTTTTTTTAATTTAACTTTTAATAAAATCCAAATAAATTGGGCACTTAGTGAATTTTGTGAATAAAAATATATTTTTTCTATAAAAGAAGTTCATTAGTAAGTCTTTGATTGGTTCCATTTGAGGTGTTTTTTAAAAATCAGGGTTATTATTATCAAAGATAGAAGTATTACCAAATGAAGAGGGGGTGATGGTGCATTTTGAAGATGTTGATATTGGTGAATTATCATCAACTGTTGTGGGGGGAATGCTTTGGGATAGGGTGCCTTTGCCGTGCATTACAACAAGATGTGAAAAGGTACTCCAGGATACAATATGGCGAAAGGGTGTTTTCTTTTGCAGTGAGAATGGCGCATCGATGAAATCTAGGGTTGGGGCAGTATTTTTTTGTTCGGAGATGCTTTGTTCCTTTGCAAAAGCCGTCCCCTCGGAAAAAATAACGAGGGCCAAGGTATCACTTTTACTATTAGGATCAAGGAGAGGTCTGCCATCTATTGCTTCAATATGTAATGTACTGGGGCTGGGGTTGTTAGAATTATAGGGATCATTTCCCAGGTTAACATCAATGGCATATCGTAGGGGGTGCCCATAGCCATCTAAGGTCATTTTTTCTGGTAACCCCAATGTTTTAAAAGGGATGTATCCCATGCCTGAGCTGGGTGTTGATATGCTGCATAACCCAGAAATTCCAGATGTTTTTAATGTTGCTGGGCAAGGAAGTTTATTGTGACGTGCTGCATAAATACC
>JAJRPZ010000079.1 GCA_024280495.1 Alphaproteobacteria bacterium | reverse complement strand
GTGCACTTTTTGGGAGGACTTATTCGTGATGATTGTCAGATAATTCTTGTAACCCTTCTTGACAGAAATCTCATCAATGCCAATCAAATCCAAGGTCTTAAGACGTGCCCAATCCACCTTTTCCGAAACCATATTTTGAAGAGCCCGCTCCAGTGTATCAGCACTAATATTTTCTTTGGTCGCAACATCTTCCAAGGTGCTATTGACCAAAGATAAAAGGAGGTGTTTCAGGTAAGCTTTTGTGTAACGGCTTTTATAATCGTACCAATCCAAGCGCTGATTCGTCGTGGGGTGATCATCGCATTTTTCGCAGATGCCTCTTTTCGCTTTGATGAGCAAATAACACGCCTTACCATTCATGGATAAATGGCGAATTTCACGTTCTTCAGCGTATCCTTTTGACTTGGTTTCCTCACCACAATTACGGCAAAGGACATCTTCCAATGTGCTCGTGACATTAATGTAAATTTCATGATCTTTGATCTCGTAACCAGTCATTTCTATGTGTTGAAAACCTAACAAATCTGTTAAAAATGAGTGCATAAATAGAGGGGCCAAAATGTTATAATACCCCGATAGTAGTAGCCTCGAGGCATTTCAGCAAGTCCACATTAATTGAGGGAGAGCCAATAAAAAGCTACTAATACTTTGTTATTCCTCAGGAGCCTTTTCCAGGTTTTTCTGAAAAATGAGTTTTGAGCTTATTTTTAACGCCATCAAAATCATCAGCATCGGGCAAGGCTGGAAAGTTTTCTGTCACATTGGGCCAAACTTTTGCATATTTTTGGTTAAGAACCACCCAGTCTTCCGCTCCCTCTATAGTATCTGGCTCGATAGCATCCACGGGGCATTCAGGAACACAAACACCACAATCAATACAAACTTCTGGGTCAATGACAACCATGTTCTCACCTTCGTGAAAACAATCCACGGGACACACATCAATGCAATCACCGTATTTACACTTGATGCAATTATCCGTAACGATAAATGTCATAATTCCTACCCTAAAACCTTAAAAGCGCAGAGCCCCAGATAAGACCACCACCAATGGCCTCATGCAAAATAAGATCGCCTTTTTTTATTTTTCCTGCCATCACGGCATCATGGAGTGCCAATGGGATAGAAGCAGCCGAAGTATTGGCATGTTTGGGCACGGTCACAATAACCTTGTCCTCATCCAGTTTGAGCTTGCGTCGCATGCCTTCAATGATGCGTATATTGGCTTGATGGGGAATGAGCCAATCTAGATCTTCAGGGGATACGTTATATTTTTTCAATGTGGATTCTGCAGAAGCTGTAAGTTTCGTCACTGCATGCTTGAAAACTTCTTTACCAACCATACGGATTTTACCTGTTTTTCCCGTGGTAGAAGGACCGCCATCGGCATGTAAGATATTAAAAGTAGAGCCATCGGATTGCATGTCCACTCCGATCAACCCTCGACCATTGGGGTTTTGACTATCGTCTTGCGCTTCAAGAATCACTGCTCCTGCACCATCACCAAATAAAACACAAGTAGAGCGGTCACTCATATCCAAAAGTTTGGAAAAAACCTCGGAACCAATGACAAGGGCGCGTTTAGCTTTTTTCAAACGCAAAAAACTATCGGCAACATTTAAGGCCACTAAGTAACCAGCACAGGCACCTGCAACATCAAAAGCCAAACCGTTTGTATTCCCAATTTTGTGTTGAACGCGCGTTGCGCATGAGGGGAATGTATAGTCTGGGCTTGCCGTTGCGACAATGATCAAATCAATATCATTTGGTTTTAAATTGGCTATTTCCATAGCTTCTTTTGCAGCCTCTGCGGCAAGGTCAGATGTTGTTTGACCCTCAGTTACAAAATGACGCTGATGAATCCCTGTGCGTTCCACTATCCAATCATGGGAAGTATCAACGGTTTCCGCTAGTTTTTCATTGGTTACAATGTTTTCTGGTAGGTAGCTTCCAGTGCCGATGATAACTGATTTCAAAGAAGTCATAAAAACGGATCCTTTTTTACAATTAATAGAATAGAGATGAAAATAAAAAACGGCATCTTAGAAAAGGTATTATTCTAAGCCCGCGCTACTTTCAGCAATAATAAGTTTTTCTTGCAAGGCTTCAAGCTCACGTTCAAGGCTGGCATTTACGTTATTTTCAGCCAAATCAATGGCAACACCAAGGGCGTGAGAAAAACCAAACCCATCGGTTCCGCCATGACTTTTAACGGAAATACCTTGAAGACCAAGAAATTGAGCTCCATTGTAACGCCGAGGGTCAAGGCGTTTTTTCAACCCCATAAAAGCAGGCTTTGAAATTAAAGCCCCGATTTTTGTTATCCAGGAACGCTTAAGTTCTTCTTTCATAATACCTGAAAAAAAGCGAACGGTCCCTTCAATGGTTTTTAAAGCAATATTTCCCGTAAATCCATCGGTTACAATAACATCCACTTTTTCTTCAAAAATATCATCTCCCTCAACAAATCCCTTATAATTAGAGACCGCATTGGTGGTCTGAATCATTTGCTGTGCTTCTTTAAGACTTGCAGTTCCCTTGAGTTCTTCGGATCCAATATTCAAAAGTGCAACAGTTGGGTTTTTATTTCCTTGAACACCCTTCGCAAAAGCTTGCCCCATAATACAAAATTGTACAAGGACTTCGGCAGGCACGTCAACATTTCCGCCCAAATCAAGCATAACGACGCCCTTGCCATTTTTTGTGGGTAAAAGGGTTGATATAGCAGCCCGTTGCAAACCAGGGATGGTTTTTAAAATCAATTTTGAGAGCACCATATAGGCCCCTGTGTTTCCAGCAGACACAACAGCATCCGCTTCTTTACGGGAGACTGCTTCAATGGCACGGCGCATGCTAGAATCTTTGAATTTCCTGATGGCCAAACGTGGTTCAGTATTACCTTTAACTACTTCGGAACAGGGGATAAATTCAATGTTTTCATGACCAGAAAGATTGTGTTTTTCCAATTCTTCTGGCACGGATTCAGATAAACCAAAAACTTTGAATTTAACGGAAGGGTGTTTTTTTAGGGCAAGTGCAATACCCTCAATGGTAACAAAGGGGGCCTTATCTCCTCCCATTGCATCGATCGCTATTATAACTGACACTATATAATCCTAACTATTAATGAACGCTTTTTGAAAAAGAATTTCATAAGGACGTTTTATATAGTTATTGCAAAAATATTCCAGTCTAATTCCAGTCTAGGAGTGAAAAATCAGTACCTATAAGTTATAGGCACGTAAGTGATTGACGACATCTGAAATATTTTTAGAACGACTATAGGATACAAAAATTAAATTTTTGTATCAATATCAATAACAATACGACCTTTGTAGTCACCACATTTCGAACAAATATGATGTGCGAGTTTGCGTTCACCACAAGCGGTGCATTCCATGCTTTTTACGGAAGAAAGTGCGTGGTGAGAGCGACGCATATTACGTTTGGATTTGGACGTCTTTTTCTTTGGAACAGCCATATGACAAAACCTTTATCTTTAAAATACATGTCTTTTGTTTAACCGACTTTTCATAAAACCGCAAGGAAAATCGGTAAAACGACCCGACTTTCTTTAATCTACAAATAGTAAGCCCAATAGAGTAAAAACCCACCAAGCCCAAGGCGATAAACAACAAAAGGTGTAAAATCACCAGTTTTAAGCCATTTTAACATAAAATTAATAGCCACGATACCCGCCAAAAAAGCAATAAATGCGGCAAGACTGGCAATCTTAAATACTCCCGAGAAAGCACCTATTTTAACGGCATCATAAATAGACAGACTTGCCGCCGCTGTGATGGCTGGAATAGCGAGCAAAAAACTAAACTTCGCGGCATCGGGGCGATTGAACCCAAGAAAACGCATCATGGTCATGCAGACACCTGAACGGCTTGTTCCTGGAATTAAGGCCAATGCTTGAGCTACACCAATCCAAAATGCCTTTGGTGCTGTCACGTTTCCCATCCCTTTTCCTTCTGGTGCGAATTTATCGGCAATATGCATTAAAACGGCATAACCAAGCATGGTCCAACCAATGATAGAAACGGACCTAAAATGTGCCATGCCATATTTTTTAAGCATAAAGCCAAAAATAACGGCTGGAACTGTCCCGACACACAATAAAAGAAACAGCTGACCGCCTTTTGTGATTTTACCGCGCAAAAGTTGGAGAAAACCTGTGAGCATTGACCATACATCTTTATAAAAATAAACTAGGACTGCGCCAAGGG
>JAJRPZ010000078.1 GCA_024280495.1 Alphaproteobacteria bacterium | reverse complement strand
TGAGAAACCAATTTATGACATTCCTGCTTTTCCTAGTATTTCCGCTGGGGACCTTATAAAAAACCTTGAAAAGCAAGCAGCTCCTTTTGATCCAGTGTATCATTTAGGGGATAAAGTCGAAATTTTGCGTAAAATTGAGTCGCCCATTGATGGGTGCTGCTGGCATGTTAGAACCCATAAAGGGGTTGAGGTTAATGCAAAAATTATCATTATCGCGGCGGGAGTTGGTGCCTTTGGTCCTAATAAACCCCCTTTAGAAAATATTGAAAATTTTGAAGAAAAGTCCGTTCATTATTTTGTGCGCTGGAAAGATACCTATCAAGATAAAAATATTGTCATTGCTGGAGGCGGAGATTCTGCCGTTGATTGGGCACTTTCTTTGGCTCAAGTAGCGAAAAAAGTGTATGTGGTTCACCGTCGTGATAAATTCCGTGCAGCCCCTGACAGCGTTGGAAAACTTCATGCTCTTCATGATTCTGGAAAAATTGAGCTGGTTACTCCCTATCAATTGGACGCTCTCAAGGGAACCAATGGTCAGTTAGAATCCGTTATTGTAAAAGATCTTGATGGTAACAGTCGTAACCTTGAAGCTGATTATTTATTACCCTTTTTTGGCCTATCCATGAACCTTGGTCCCATTGCAGAATGGGGATTGAGTCTTGATAAAAGCCATATTAGCGTTGACCCAACAACGTCCTCTACCAATGAAGAAGGTATTTTTGCCGTTGGTGATGTTGCAACATATAACAATAAATTGAAACTTATTTTATGTGGTTTTTCAGAGGCGGCAAAAGCAGCCCATAAGGCCCGCCAATTGGTTTATCCCCATGAAGTTTTTCACTTTGAATATTCCACAACATCTGGTGTTGGGCTTTCTGCTGAGAAAAAATAAAAAAATAAGCCTGATATTTTTTTTCGCCTTGCCTCCTTTGGGGGCTTGGGGTACATATAATATATATCGTGCTTTTAGTCCCCATCGTCTAGAGGCCTAGGACTTCGCCTTCTCAAGGCGACAACAGGGGTTCGAATCCCCTTGGGGATACCACGTTTCTGTAACTTTTACTCATTCCAAAAAACATCATAGCCCTCATTAATCAGTCACTCCTGAGTTGCTTTCTTTCTTTTTTGATGAGAGAATCCAGTGTTAAATTTAAAAAATGGATTCATAAATGACGGATACTGCTTCTGAAGATCAACTTCACTTTGATGTGGTAATTGTAGGGGCGGGACCAGCCAGTCTTTCTGCGGCCATTCGCCTTAAACAATTAGCCCAGGATGCCGATTCTGATATTTCTGTTTGTATTCTTGAAAAGGGCTCTGAGGTTGGTGCCCATGTTCTTTCAGGAAATGTTTTTGAGACCCGTGCCCTTGATGAATTGCTTCCTAATTGGAAGGACCTTGATGCCCCTTTAAAGGTAAAGGTTGAAAAAGATGAATTTCTTTATTTAACGAAAAAAAAATCTTACGCCCTTCCAACACCTCCTCAAATGCATAATACAAAAAATTATATTATTAGCCTTGGGAACCTTTGTCGTTGGCTTGGTACGCACGCAGAATCCATGGGGGTTGAAATTTATCCAGGTTTTGCGGTGGCTAAATGCTTATTTGACAAAAATGGATCCGTTTGCGGGGTTGAAACCGTTCCCATGGGCTTGGATGAAAATGCTAATAAAACTCCTGCTTATGAACCTGGAGTTCAAATTATTGCAAAGCATATTATGCTGGGCGAGGGTTGTCGGGGTTCCTTGACAAAAGAGATTTTTAAAAAATATGATCTTAAAGGAGATCAACCTCAAACATACGGCATTGGGATTAAAGAAATTTGGGAAGTATCCCCTGAACAACATCAAGAAGGTAAAGTTACTCATACCATTGGATGGCCCCTGGATCAAAAAACGTACGGTGGGTCCTTTTTTTATCATATGGAAAATAATCAAGTTGCCGTTGGGTATGTTGTGGGACTTGATTACTGGAACCCTCACATGAGCCCTTACCATGAATTTCAACGTTTAAAGCATCATCCCAAATTGGAACCTTTATTTAAGGGAGGAAAGCGTATTGCCTATGGCGCAAGAGCCCTCAATGAAGGCGGATATCAATCCATGCCCCGAGTGAGTTTTCCTGGTGGTTCCATTATTGGATGTGCAGCTGGATTTTTGAATGTCCCTAAAATAAAGGGCTCTCATACTGCCATGAAATCAGGAATGATCGCAGCAGATATCGTTTTTGATGCCTTGTCAGTGAAAGGAACTCCTAAGATTGGGGCTCTTGATCAACGTATAAAAGAAAGTTGGATTGGTGAAGAGCTTTATAAAGTTCGTAATATCAGACCAGGCTTTAGATGGGGGCTCATTCCAGGAATGTTGAATGCGGCGTTGGAAACCTATATCACTCGTGGTCAGTCACCCTGGACATTATCCCACCATAAGGATAATGAAAGCCTCGTCCCAGCAGCAGACGCCCCTAAGATTGATTACCCGAAAGCAGATGGTAAAATATCCTTTGATCGTCTGTCCAATGTGTTTTATTCAGCAACCAACCACGCAGAAGGGCAACCCTGTCATTTGATTCTTTCAAATCCAGATGTTGCTTTATCTATTAATAATAAAATTTATGACTCCCCTGAAACACGGTATTGCCCTGCTGGCGTTTATGAAATTCTTGAAGATTCAAAGTCTGGTGAAAAGTCCCTTAAAATTAATTCTCAGAACTGTGTGCATTGTAAAACATGTGATATTAAAGATCCGACTCAAAATATCGACTGGGTCCCCCCCCAAGGGGGTGGGGGACCTAATTATCCCAATATGTGATTACAGAAAAGCCTCAGTTTTGAACCTGAGGCTTTTTTTTAGTAGTTTGGGATGAGACTCTATTATGAACAACCACTTGTGCTACCACAAGTCACGCATTTCATGCAGGTTCCATTTCGAACCAAGGTGAAATTTCCACAGTCACCACAGCTGTCGCCCTCAAAACCTTTGAGCTTTGCTTCTGCTAGGCGATTTTTTTCTACGGAAGCATTGGAATAAGAGGTTTCAGTAAATGATGACTCTGTTGTTGCGGTTGCCGTTGATAATACTGCTCCCCCATTGGCGACAGCACGGACTTCTTCTTTTACGATAATTTTTTCAACTTTGTTTGTATTGGCAGATTTATTATGTTGCAAATGAATGTTGCTACGGATAAATCCACTACTTGCAAAAGGATTAGCAATGGCTTGCATGGCAAATTCAGAGGTTGAAAGTCTGTTGGTATTAGAAGGGTGAGCATTTAAGTGCCCTTCTGCTCGACCTTCTCCAACGGTATCTGACATGAGTTTATCGGCATCTACATGGGCAAGGTCCGTGCGTCCAAGATAGGAAATGGCAAGCTCGCGGAAAATGTAATCCAAAATAGAAGTTGCCATGCGAATGGCTTGGTTTCCTTGGACGAGACCTGCTGGTTCAAACTTTGTGAAGGAAAAGGCATCAACATATTCTTCCAACGGCACGCCGTATTGAAGGCCAAGGGAAATGGCCATGGCAAAGTTGTTCATCAAACTTCGGAATGCAGCGCCTTCTTTATGCATATCAACAAAAATTTCACCTATGCGACCGTCTTCAAATTCACCCGTGCGAAGGTAGATATTATGCCCTCCCACAACGGCTTTTTGTGTATAGCCTTTGCGACGATTGGGAAGTCTTTTACGTTCAGGTTTTTGAATAATGCGCTCAATAACTTTTTCTACAATGCGTTCAGTGACTTTTACGGCTTGTGCCCCTTTTCCCTGAGAGGCGAAGTTTTCCACTTGTTCCTCAGCATCTTCGTCTTCATCAAATAATACGGAAGAATTTAATGGCTGTGATAATTTCGAACCATCACGATAAAGGGCATTGCACTTGAGACCCAGTTTCCACGACATCATGTAAGCTTCTTTGCATTCTTCGACGGTGGCAGAATTTGGCATATTGATGGTTTTTGAAATAGACCCACTGACAAAGGGTTGTACAGCCGCCATCATTAAAATGTGAGATTCCGCGGACAAGAAACGTTTGCCCGTACGACCGCAAGGAGTGGCGCAGTCAAAAACTGGCAGGTGGTCATCTTTGAGATGAGGAGCCCCTTCAAGGGTCATGGTTCCAGCACAGTACGCATTGGCTTCGTCAATGTCTTTGGAGCTGAAACCTAGGTGGGTCAAAACGTCAAAAGAGTCATCGGATAATTGAGTCTCAGTGATTTTTAAAATCTCTTTGCAGAACTTTTCACCCAAAGACCATCTGTTGAAAATAAAGCGAATATCAAAGGCACTTTTGAAATCAAGGGAGTCTAAAATCTTAGTGTTAAACCCTTTTGATTTTAGGGCTTCGAAATTTAGTTTCGGTGCTAGTTTTCCTGTAATATCAAGAGTTCCATGACCCGTTGCATGCTTGATTATATCTTCGATTTGAGGATCAGAATAACCAAGCTTACATAAAGAAGTTGGCACCATGCGGTTAATGATTTTAAAATATCCCCCCCCTGCAAGCTTTTTAAACTTAACCAAGGCAAAATCTGGTTCAACCCCTGTGGTATCACAGTCCATAACGAGACCAATTGTGCCCGTTGGCGCAATAACAGTTGTTTGGGCATTACGATAACCATGCTTTTTACCCAATTTTAGAGCGTCATCCCAAACGGTTTTAGCTGCCGTTGAAAGGCTCTCAATGGAAATGGCTTTATGATTTAAGGGTACTGGTAATTTACCAATGTCTTCATACCCCTCTTTATTGCCGTAGGCTGCATTTTTATGGTTCCTCATGACACGAAGCATATGTTTTTTGTTAACTTCGTAACGTTCGAACGCTCCTTGTTCCGCAGCCATTTCTGCTGAAATAGCATAGGTGTGTCCCGTCATAATAGAAGCAAGCGCCCCACCAATGGCACGACCTTCGTCACTGTCATAGGGAATGCCGAGGCCCATCAAAAGTCCACCAAGATTGGCGTAACCAAGGCCCGTTGTGCGGTACTTATAAGTGCCTTCCATTATTTCTTTGGAGGGAGCCTGACACATCATGACTGCAATTTCTAGGGTTATCATCCAAAGTTTAATGGTGTGTTTATAAGCCTCAATATCAAAATTCTTAGTTTTTGATGTTAAATCGGCATATTGCACAAGGTTGATAGAAGCGAGGTTACAGGCAGTATCATCTAAAAACATATACTCAGAGCAAGGATTAGAGGCATTAATGCGACCATCTTCGGCACAGGTATGCCAGTCGTTAATTGTGGTATCAAATTGAACTCCAGGGTCCGCACAAGCCCAAGCAGCATAAGAAACTTGATCCCAAAGATCCCGCGCGTTAATGCTTTTATGAACGGATCCATCGGTGCGGCGGATAAGGTCCCAGCTTTCTTCATTTTCTGCTTTTTCAAGAAATGCGTTGGTGATACGAACTGAGTTATTGGAATTTTGCCCTGCAACTGTCAGGTAGGCATCAGAATCCCAGTCTGTATTGTAGGTGTCAAATGCAATGGAGGTATACCCTTGTTTTGCAATTTGAATAATACGGTTCATGTAGTTTGCAGGAACCCCGTCTTTTCTTGCATTTTTTAGGGCAGCTTTGAGTTTTTCATTTGTTTTGGGACTAAAACGATCGTCCGTTGTGCCCATCTGACAAGCTTGCATAATGAGGTCTAGGTTTTTTTTGGCTGTTTGAGAGCCAATCACAAGGGAAAGAACCTTTTGTTCTTCGCGTACTTTCCAGTTGATGTATTCCTCGATATCTGGGTGATCGATGTCAACGGTGACCATTTTTGCAGCACGCCTTGTCGTTCCCCCTGATTTAATGGATCCAGCTGCTCGATCTCCAATGGATAAAAAGCTCATGATACCAGATGATTCACCACCACCAGAAAGGGGTTCTCCCCGCCCTCGTAAATTTGAAAAGTTCGTTCCTGTTCCAGAGCCATATTTAAAAAGCCGTGCTTCTCGAACCCAGAGGTCCATGATGCCACCTTCATTGACCAGGTCATCCTTAATACTTTGGATAAAACATGCATGGGGCTGTGGGCGTTCATAGGAAGAGGCTGATTTTTTGAGGTCACCAGTTTTGTGGTCGGCATAATAGTGCCCTTGTCCTGGACCATCAATGCCATAACCCCAATGAAGACCTGTGTTAAACCATTGTGGAGAATTTGGGGCAACACGTTGGGTTGCTAGCATAAAACGCATTTCATCATAGTAAGCTTTGGCATCTTCTTCCGATGAAAAATATTCACCTTTCCACCCCCAATAGGTCCAAGTCCCTGCGAGGCGATTAAATACTTGTTTCGCAGACATTTCAGAACCCGTTTCAGATGATTTTTTTTCATCCATAACATGGCGCGACATCCAGTCAGGGATGCCTTTTTCAGTAACTTTTTTCAGGGCTTTTGGTACACCTGCTTTGCGGAAATATTTTTGTGCAATAACATCGCAGGCAACTTGGGTCCATGATTCAGGAACATCAAAATCTTTCAAGGAAAACACAATTGAACCATCGGGATTCTTAATCTCACTAGTTGCTTTTCGAAAGGATATCGTGTCATATGGGGAAGAGCCCAATGTCGTGAAATGCCGTGAGATTTTCATTAGATTTTACCTTGAAATTTAATTTAATTAAAATTGTTAAAAATCAACATGTAGTGCATCTTTAAGTGTAGGTGCCACTATATGTAGTGATTTTCATTTCTGATCATGGGCATTTTACAACCCATAGTCAATAGAGAAAAAAGATGAAAAATGCACATAATTCCCTTGACAAGAAAACTGATCTTAAAATTCTGAGACTTCTCCTGCCTTACCTTTGGCCCAAGGGGAAAAAAGAATTGAAATTGCGGTTGAGTATTGCATTTTTCTTGTTGATGCTTAGCAAAACAATAAATGTTTACATGCCTATTTTATATAAAAAAGCTATTGATGCTCTCGGTCTCAATATAGAAATAGGGACGGAAATAGTCACTTGGATATCCCTGCCAGTTCTTTTTATTTTTTCCTATGGCGCCGCACGATTTGGCGCCCAATTTTTCAATGAATTAAAGGATATTATTACGGCTAAGGTTGAACACCATGCTATGCGCACCGTAGCACTTGATACTTTTCGTCACCTCCATAAACTTTCCTTACGCTTTCATTTAGATCGTAAAATGGGGGGCTTAACCCGCATCATTGAGCGCGGTGTGAAAGGTATTGAAACCGTTATGCGCTTTAGTGTGTTTAGTATTATCCCTGGTTTTGTTGAGATGATTTTTGTAAGTGTTGTTCTTTGGTACCTTTATGATGTGCGTTATGTTGTTGTAACTCTTTTGACGTTGATTGGGTATGTTATTGTGACTCTCCGCTTGACAGAATGGCGCATTGCTTTTGTGAAAGAGATGTTCGCTTCTGAGAATGATTCAAATTCAAAGGCCATCGATAGTCTATTGAATTATGAAACCGTTAAATATTTCAGCAATGAAGACCACGAGGCAGAACGCTATCACGAGGGTTTAAAAACCTATGCTGATGCCGCCGTTAAAGGTAAAAAAAGTCTGGCAATTTTAAATTTATCTCAAGGCTTTATCATTTCAACAGGTCTTGTGACTTTGATGATTATGGCAGGTTTCGAAGTACAAGCTGGGCACATGAATATTGGTGATTTCGTTCTTGTTAATACTTATTTGATACAACTTTATCTACCCTTGAATATTTTAGGATTTGCGTACAGAGAAATAAAACTTGCTCTTGCTAGTATGGCAGAAATGTTTGATTTATTAACACAGCCAGCAGAAATAATTGATCCTGAAGTGCCAGTGTCTTTTACGGCGCGCAATGCGTGCGTTTCTTTTAAAGATGTTTTTTTTCAATACAATCCCGATAGGTCTATTTTAAAAGGAATATCTTTTGATGTTCCCGTTGGAAAAACTTGTGCCATTGTTGGGTCTAGTGGTGCTGGAAAATCAACCATATCAAGACTCCTTTTTCGTTTTTATGATGTGACTGATGGATCTATTTTATTGGATAAAATAGATATCCGAGATATGTCGCAAAAAGACCTGCGCCATGCCATTGGGATGGTGCCACAGGATACCGTTCTTTTTAATGAGAGTATTTTTTATAATATTGCTTATGGAGCCCCTAATGCCACAAAAGATGACGTTATCAAGGCTGCGAAATTAGCAAAAATCCACGAGTTTATTCAATTTCTTCCTGAAGGTTATGAAACAGCTGTTGGGGAGCGTGGTTTGAAATTATCTGGTGGGGAAAAACAACGTGTTGCCATTGCAAGAACTCTTCTTAAAAAACCAGCTATTTTCATTTTCGATGAAGCAACATCTGCTCTGGACACACATACAGAAAAAGAAATTCAAAAGAGCATACGTGACGTTTCTAAAGGGCATACAACATTGATCATTGCACACCGTTTATCCACCGTTGTAGAAGCAGATCAAATTATTGTGTTGGACCAAGGAGAAATTGTTGAACGTGGAACTCATAAAAAATTACTCTTACAAAAAGGTATATATGCGGTCATGTGGCAAAAACAGCTTGAGGGGCGAGGTGAAAACTAATATAAGTAACATTGTATTTTATTGGTCTCAGGAATCAAATAAATGAAAAAAATAAATTTATTAAAATTTTTTCTTATGATCATTTTATCGAATCCTTTCGTTGCCAATGCCTATATATTAAAAGGAATTAATTATGATGGCGTGCCAAATGATAAAGCCATTGAGCATAATATTATCCCCCTTTCTAAAGAAGAATTAGTACAAGCAGAATCCATTACCTTTCATGCAAAAACAAATGATAGCCGTGATCTTTTGATTACTCCCTTTAATGGATCTCAAGAACATATTGAGGCTTTTACTGGTATCATAAATCACCCAGATGTTTTTCCAAGACTCCGTCATATGGGGAAATGGTGGATAGAGCTCATTGGGCGGACTGTTAATCGCTATGTGATAGGAGTACGCGACCACTTAAAAAACCTTAAAAAGAAAAAATATCCTTATTCAACAAAAATGGACGTGTGTTGGGTTGTCTACCTTGATGGCAGAATTGTTGCACGTGGTGGCCTTCAGGAAGATGAAGGCAGTGCAGATAATGGCATTAATCCTGCAACGGAACTTTATTTTGCCGTGCACCCTGATTATCGGAAACTCGGTATATCTATAGCTCTAGCAACAGTGGCCACTAAACATTTTGAAAGTCTTGAAACGGGGTTTCCATTAAGGTCATTAGAATTGCATGAGATATCTATTTCAAAAAAGATCATTGATATACTAGGGGGATTTAAAAATACAGGAAAAAAAAGCCGCATTGAAAAATGGGGTGATGTTACTTATTGGGTTTTTGAAAGAATGCCCATTTGAATTATATAAACCTCTGCGACATCTAAAAATGATTAGTTATACAACGGCCAAGCAATTAAAATCATGGGAACTGCAACAAGTACAATGATGATCTCAAGGGGCAACCCCATACGCCAATAATCATTGAATTTATAACCGCCAGGTCCCAGGACCAAAGCATTGTTCTGATGACCTAT
>JAJRPZ010000077.1 GCA_024280495.1 Alphaproteobacteria bacterium | reverse complement strand
GGTGCCTTTAATCTCGATGGTAAGGGTGGCCCGCAAGGATGGCATAAGCACGATAAAGTTGCTCTGCCATAAGGGCACGCACGGTCATATGAGGCCAAGTCATACGGCCAAGGGAAAGGGATAGATTTGCATGATTGAGAACTGATGATGCCAAGCCGTCGGCGCCGCCAATGATAATACCTAGGGTCTTATAAGATTCCAGGTGCACCTGATCAAGGCATTTGGCAAAATCTTGACTACTCATTTCCTTTCCTCGTTCATCAAGGGCAATGATATAGCGGCTGTTATCCTTAAAGGGAGAAAGAAGAAGTGTTGCTTCATGGAGTTTGCGTTGCGATTTGTTTAAGGTGGGTTTTGTGTCAAATTCATGGACACTAATTTTTGAATTAAGTCGTTTTTGATAAACCTCAAAAAGATCCTGTTGAGGGCTTTTTTTTATCTTACCAATGCAACTGAATATGATCTTCATAAAGTGTATTTTACGTGAATTTTAATCCTTAAAATAGGTATACAAAAATTATAGATCAGGTGCAAATTTTAAATATGGAGGGGCCATGAAAAATCCCCGCTGGTGAGCAGGGAAAAGAATCAGTGAGGTTTGTGGTATCGATTTATCTAAAAGAGGCTGCTCTTTTCGCTTTCATTCTAAGTCTGCGTTGTTTTAATATGGCGTTGTCATTACGCTGTTTCACTATTTTAGCTTTACGTAGTTGTTCATTTCTAAATTTATTTTTCTCAGTTATAGTTTTGTCATGACGCATTTTCAGTACTTTAGCAAGACGCCTTTTTTCTGCTATAATTTTGTGTTGTTTTGATATTATATTCTCATTGCGCATTTTCAGTACTTTAGCAAGACGCCTTTTTTCTGCTACAGTTTTGTGTTGTTCAGCTATCGTTTTGGAGTTATATCGTTGTGCCAATCTAGCCCTACGGCGCTCCATCATCTTTTTGGCATGTTCTTTTTGCATATTGGCACGTCGCTCAGAAGGGCTTTGCCTGGCTTCCAGTGTGTTGAAAGAAGAAAGTGAAAATAAAATGGCAAAAGTTGTGATCGCTGTTTTTGTAAAAAATTTCATGTAGGAATTCCTTTTGTTTTTATATAACTTTCTAATAATGACATTGTTCTATTAATAAAATATGAAGAGTTGTCTTTTTTAGGTGTATTGATTGTTTTTTATTTCTGTATTTGATAAATCTAATAATAGGAAGAAGATAAAGGGAGATGCTTATGGGATTGTTGGATAAAATGAAGGTCACGGGGTTAAAAGTGACGGGATTGGGAAAAAAAAAGGGTGTTCTTGAAAAAACACCTGACCTTGAAGCAAAGAAAAGTAGTGTTGGGTCCATGGTGGCGTACAATACCTTAGGAAACCCCATATGGACGCCACGTAATTATGAAGCCTTAACCCGAGAAGGATACCTTAAAAATGTCATCGTATATCGCTGTGTAAACCTTATTTCAAGGGGGGCGGCCTCTGTGCCATGGCGTTTATATGATGGGGATAATGAAGTTGTTACTCATCCGCTTTTAAAACTATTACAGCGCCCTTCTGCCCATGAATCCGGTAGCGCCTTTATGGAGTCACTAATAGGGTATTTGCTTTTGTCTGGAAATAGTTATGTTGAGGCTGTCTCAGGAGATGAAGCCCCAGAAGAATTGTATGTTCTGCGCCCCGATCGTATGAAAGTGATTCCCCATGAAACCGGTGTGGCAGCAGGATATGAATATAGTGTTGGCGGACATAATAAAATTATCAATGTGGATTCAATGACTATGAAGAGTCCAATCTTACACTTAAAACTCTTTAATCCTTTGAGTGATTGGTACGGTATGAGCCCCATTGAAGCTGCTGCATGCTCCATCGATCAACATAATAGTGTTGCTGGTCATAACTTATCCATTCTACAAAACGGAGGACGACCATCTGGGGCACTGATGATGGATAGTGGGGGGCATGGTTTTATAAGTGATGATCAACTGGCAGAAATAAGAGAAAGCCTTCGAGAAACTGTGGAAGGTGAAAATAACGCGGGTCGTGTTTTGGTCATGGAGGGGAATTTCAAGTGGCAGGAAATGGGATTGTCTCCAAAGGATCTTGATTTTATTGAAGGGAAGCATCTAAGCGCCCGTGAAATCGCCCAAGCATTTAGTGTGCCGCCTATGCTGGTGGGGGTTACGGGAGATGCGACCTTTGCTAATTATAAGGAGGCGCGTTTTCATTTATGGGAGGATACGATTCTACCTCTTTTGGATTATGTAACCGATGAATTAAATGCATGGTTGGTATCCCAATTTGGGGAAAACTTTCGTTTGGCATACGATGTTGAGGGAATAGCAGCCCTTGCGCCACGGCGCGAAGAAGTTTGGGCAAAAATTGGTAAGGCAGATTTTTTAACTCTTAATGAAAAACGTAAAGCCGTTGGTTATGGCCCTTTGGAAAATGGAAAGTTGAGTGGGGACTATAGTCATTCCAAAAAGGTTCCAGTCTAGGCTCGGGAGTGATCGACGACTTCTGGGATGTTTTTGGAATGACTCTAAATATAAAAAGGGAGAAGAAAAATGTATGATGGGGATATGAAGGTAACTTTTTTTAAAGCTGAATATCAAGGTTCAAATCAGGGAAGAAATATTTCTCAAAGGGGACACTCAACCTTTCAGTTGGAAATGAAATCCAATGGAGATGGTCTGGTTAAGGGGTATGCCAGCGTTTTTGATTCCGTGGATAGTTATAATGATCGCGTTGTGCGAGGTGCCTTTAAAAAGACCCTAGAGGAAGCAGAAAAAACAGGACGCTATCCTAAAATGCTATGGCAACACAGTGAAACGGATCTCATAGGATTTTGGAAAATATTAAAGGAAGATGATACGGGTTTATACGTGGAAGGGCAGTTAACACAAGATGTCGCCAAAGCAAGAGAAGCGCAAGCGCTTATTGCGGATGGGGCCATCGATGGTCTTTCCATTGGATATCGCGTCAAAAAGGCCCTGCGCGGTAAAGATGATCGCAGCGTGCGCCTTTTGACCGAAGTTGAGTTGTTGGAAATTTCATTGGTGACGTTTCCAGCAAATCAAGCCGCAAGACTAATATAGCTAATTATTTTTACGTTTACACTTTGTTGCTGTGCTTCTTGGCTATAAGTATAGCCGTCGCCCCTTACGCCTCGTGTAAACAAAAAACTAATCAACTATAT
>JAJRPZ010000076.1 GCA_024280495.1 Alphaproteobacteria bacterium | reverse complement strand
CCTTCTTCCAAAGCCTTGACCTAGACTATATCTCCTGCTCCCCTTTTCAAGTTCCAATAGCGCGGCTCGCAGCTGGGCAAGCGGCGATTAAGCAAAAGATCAACTAAAAATAGAAAAAATAAGATGCCAAACAAAGAGAAACTTGAAAGTAGCCCTGTAAAGCTTAGAGCCTATTTTTTCGTACTCGCAAAATGGGTTGGTAGCTCTATGTTTATAGGTTTCTTTTTGGCCAGCATGGTTGGTGGGCATCCTGAAGGTGGTATGTTCGTTTTCACAATTATTTGGATTATCGGAACCTTTGTAGGTGTTATTCGCAGCCTAATTTTGGTATCACGCAGTCAAAATATAGCACATCAAGTGATTATTACGCTCGTTAGTGGCGCTCTAATAAGTTGGGTATATGCCAGTATTTATTTTGATTCTCAATGTGGTTATACAGAAAAGCAAGCCACACAGACTGTTCAAAACCATCTTAAAAATCACAAGAAAAATTTACAATATTTAAGCAAACCAACAACGAGTGGATGCGACTATTACTTTCATTATGAAGGAGAGAGGCTCAAAAGAGATTATCTTTTCAGCCGAGGACGACTTCAGTGGATGGACGAGTAATTTTTTACAAAATTATCAAACCTCACAGCCCAAATTAACGCCAAAAAAAGCAAAAACTTGCTATGAGAGATGTTTTCGTGTTTAATCATTCAATTCAATGACTTAAACCGAAAAAAAGATTATGAAGCACCTGTTAAACACACCCTTTATTTCACTAGCTGCCTTGTGTCTCACACTCATAAGCGCCTTACCTTCTTATGGGTTTCGGCAAGTTGATTTAAAAACCTGTCAACAGGTACAAGGGGCAAAATATTATCAAGCCTGTATTCGGTTGATGGAAATGGCAAGTTTGCCGCCAAAAGTATTGGCAACGGCAAATTTTGGGGTCGGCAGTCATTATTATTGGAAAAAACAGTATAAAAAAGCCATTCCCTATTTTAACAAAGTGATAGAACTATATCCTGTGCATCCATGGGCTTACATTCGTAAAGGGCGCAGCTTTTCCGCCTTGAAACAGTATAAAAAAGCCATTAGCATCTTTAATCAGGGCATAAATTACCACCCCCAACCTCGCCCTGAAGCTTTTTATAATCGCGGCTATGCTTTTGCAATGGTCGGGGAGTATGACAAAGCCATTGAGGATTTATCCCGCTATATAAAGTTTAAACCAAAAGACTCTTTAGCGCGTCATCATCGTGGCTATGCGCTCTATAAAAAAGGGAATTTTCGCTCTGCCATCACCGATTTTTCTAGCTCGTTACGTTACAACCCCAATGCCTCACAAATTTATCAACACCGCGCCGATGCCTTTTACAACCTTGGCGAATATCCTAAAGCGATTTCAGACTATAGCGCGGCTCTCAATTTCAAGCCCAAAAATCCGCTTTATCTTTACAAACGTGGCATGAGTTTTCGTCATGCTGGAAATTTAAATAAATCCATCCAAGATTGCACCGCCGCCCAATCCATTAACCCCTATTATATCTCGGCCTATTACTGCCTCGCGCAAGCCTATGTCCGCCGTTTTTTCTAGCAAGCTTGGCGGGGGAAAAGTGCGAAAAAATTTAGACTTTGCTAGTTGTATTTTATTTTTAAAACACTATATCCAAAATATTACGCATTTACTTAACTGAGCTAAAACGGCGCACGGAACAAAGCTCTTTCTTTTTATCAGGATGTTTTCCCCACTTTCTGGAGGCTTAATCATGAGGTCATTTTTTTCTGCGCTATTTTTTTCTGAATGGTTCGCTATTCCTTATTCACTTTTTTTAATTTGGTTTTTCACCTTTGGTTCTGTTTTCTACGGCGGTGGTTTAATAGAAGAAAACCTGATAGGAATTTTTATTTTTTGTAGCGTTACGGCCTATTATTTTGTGACTCAAGCCTTTGCCGCATTGCGTCATTGTCACGAAGTCATTTGCTGTGACAAAGAAAACAAGGCTTGGTTGGATGATAAGCTTTCGATCATTCCATTATTAGTGCTTGGCACCATTTTTATTATGTCAAGAACCCAGCCCATATTGGAAGCCCCTTATGCGGTTTGGCTTGATTTTTCTCTCAGTCCATTTGATATGTTTGCTTGGGGTTTTGCGCTGATCATCGTTTTTATTGATATTTTTTTACTCGGCTCATATACCAATCGCATTACCATCAAAATTCAAGAAGCCTTGGTCAATGCAGCCCAGCGCGGCAATCAAATTGCAGGTGGTTGATGGTTCAATGACACAAGTATATTCAGGAGGCATAAATGACAAAAAATCTGCGTGTTTTTATCAGTATGCTCCTGCTTATTAATATCTTCTCATCTGCGAAAGCCTTTGACCCTCTGACCAATTTGCAAACGGGATTTCCAGCCCATCCGTTCAAAAATATCACACCTTACCTTGGCGGTAAAGCATGTGGTACAGGCTGGAACACAGCCTTAAGAAGAATTAATTTAACATATTGGTCATCGTAATCCGATTAATCTTCCAGTGGTTTTGCTCTGAAATCAGTTCAACCACCTCATACTTCGCTCCGCTTGTACTATGACCACACAAATCTTTTGTCTCATAACTCACGATCGCCTTTCTCTTCGAAATTAGTTCTTCGCTTAAAAAGGTTAACGCCATACATTTATGAGAAGAGATAATCATCTTTAAAGTGTTCTCTCTCATCTCTTCAGGATAATTGAGCAGTTTCAACATACTCGACTGCTTCTTGAATGAGGTATATTTTTCAACCACAGCCCTAAAATCTTTATGTGCTTTCAGATCTGCAACATATCTCTCATAAACGCGCCTTTGAGCAGACTTCTGCTTTGGTTTAAGCATCGGCTTCGCGTATATTTGAACTACGAACTCTGGCCTAAGTTCTGGTTTGTTTCGGACTTGAAGCATAGGCTGAGACTCAACGGGCGCGTTAAGCTTTAGAACAGACGCGCGTTGAAACTTAACCCCAGATAATAATTGGGACTTTGGTGCTGGCGTCGGCTTTATGACCTTATGCTGAGGCAAAAATACATATTTAGGCGTCTCTTTAACCTGAAAACTTGGCTTCGCACCAGATTTAGAATGAGGTTTAACCTTCACTAAACCAAGCTGAGGCCGTTGGATGGATGCTCTACGCTGAATTGGCGCAAGGTCTTGAGGCTTTGTACTTCTTTTCTTTCTCAAAGCAGGTTTTACCTGTAGCTTCCTCACAGCTGCGACAGGTAAGGCAATAACTTTTGGGGCAACATGGCTTATGGATGCAGAGCTTTGTGCGCGGTGGATTCCGATTGGCGCGATTGTGGCAGCACGAATCGTCACTTTTTTGGAAGAAACCCTTTTACGAGTTACTCTCTTAGGTGCGCGTCTACGCCGATAGTGACGTTTTTTTCCTGACAAATGTCTGATTTTTGTATCCCCAGACCCAATACTCAATGAGACCGTTTCGGCATAACTCACTTGTGACATTGAAAAGAAACTCGTACATAAAACGGTAGAAACCGCCAAAGAAATACGCAACATTCAAACACCCCCTAGCAAAAGAACAACTAACTATCCTCTTGTTTTATATGAATAATGCGTAAAAAATATTACCCTTATGGGGTCGAAATAAGATATTTTATTAAGATCCCGTATAACGGTCTCTATCCCCCTTAAATAAACACTCATATAGCACTTCCTTCTCCGCCACAAATATACTCAATAAAAACGAATCAAGTAATACATGTAGGTATTATCAACACATACAAGTAAACTTAATATTCATATCTTATCGTTACTATAAAATAAATAATTTTACTTGCAAGGGCATAAAGAAATGGAAATATTCAACTTTTTCAACCTCATAATCGATTCTATTTTGACGGCTATCCTCACCCCTTTTGTCAAACTTTTCGCCTCTGCTGATACAAGATTTTTCTATCTCCACCTCATTTCAGGACTTCTACTCGTTTGGTTTTTTCAAGCTAAAATGTCCTTAAAAAAGAACGTTTGGCAGTCTTTGACCGATAAAAAAACATGGACAAGCCGTAGCGCACAAAATGACTATTTTATTTTATTTCTCAATCCCTTCATCTTGTTTGCTTTAATTAAGGTGATCACAGATCAATTTTCCCTCACGACAGATTGGATTGTCTCCTTCTTCGCCAGTCTTGGTGTCACGGGTCAAGCTTCTGGTAGCCCTGCTGTTTTGGCCGCCATTGGCTTAACACTGACCCTTTTTATTGCCAAAGACTTTGTCTTTTTCTATGTCCATTACATCGCCCATAAAATCCCTGTCATCTGGGAGTTTCATAAAATACATCATAGTG
>JAJRPZ010000075.1 GCA_024280495.1 Alphaproteobacteria bacterium | reverse complement strand
CATTCTGGCGCGCTATATGCAAATATTGTCAGAAGAATTTTGTACCACTTATCAGGGACGCGTTATCAATATTCACCACTCCTTCCTACCGGGTTTTAAAGGCGCGAGGCCCTACCATCAAGCATATGAGCGCGGAGTGAAAATTATTGGGGCGACAGCCCACTTTGCCACAGCCAACCTTGATGAAGGGCCAATTATTACCCAATCTATCGTTCCTGTAGACCATAGCCATACACCACAGAAAATGCAGACACTGGGGCGTGACACAGAAAGCCATGTTTTGGCAGATGCCATAAGACTTTATGCCGAACGGCGCATTTTCCTGCATGGCAAGCGCACTATCATCCTTTAAGGATAGTCGAGTAATACTCACGCTAAGGCCTTGTTCTTTTCCTCTCCCGCTTTTACACTTTAACCATGAGACAAAATGCCCCTCAAAGTTCTATGCGCCGTATTTTAGGAACCCTCACAGGGGCAGACCAACTACATCTTGAGAAAGACCGCCTGGAAGCGTTTTTAGCCGCTGTTCCTGGTGAATATTGTGGTTTTGCCAAAGATGGCAGCCTTATCTACAGTCAGAATTTTTTAACCCTTCTGGAAATAGATCAACTTGAAAGCATCCACGATATCCAACATGCCCTAAGCACGAGCGATGCTGCCGTTTTAGAGGGAATGTTCATCCGCCTTCAGGAAGAAAAAAAGAATTTTTCTATTGATGTTGAAACACTAAGTAAAAAAAATATACGTATTTCCGGATCACAAGGACAAGCGCTGAACGGGCAGGATTCTTTTAACATTATTTGGACAGAAAATATTACTGAAGATAATAAAAAAATCTTTTCCCTACAAAAATCACGCAACCAATTTGAACAAGAAGTTGAAAAACTTAAAAGTGCTCTCGACACTCTCCCATGCCCTATGTGGATGCGGAATGCTAAAACAGACATTGTTTGGTGTAATAAAACTTATGCTCAAATTGTTGGAAACAGCCCTGCAACTGTTATTGTTAAACAAATTGAAATTTCAACCACACCAAAAAACAAGAAAAAAGGAAAAATAAAAAAACCAAAAGAACTGGCAAAGCAAGCGCTAGAAAAAGGTGTGCCCCAACAAGAAAATTGCCATCTTATTGCTGATGGTAAAAGGCATTATGTAGAAATAAATGAAAACCCCCTTCCTGGCTGTGATTATACTTTTGGTATGGCACATGATCTCACCCGTGAAGATGAATTGAACACAGAACTGCAAAGACATCAGGCAGCAAATAAAACCTTATTGGAACAATTACGATCAGCCATCGCTATCTTTAATTCCGACCAACAATTAGAATTTTTTAATTCTTCTTTTGCTGAATTGTGGGGGTTGGAGGATCAATGGCTTAATACTCGTCCAAAATTAGGTGATATTCTCGAAAAATTAAGAGAAACCCGCCGCCTGCCAGAACAAGCAGATTTTAGGAATTATAAAAAAGGCTGGCTGGACATGTTTACCCGCCTCATCGACCCTCATGAAGATATGCTCTACCTGCCTGATGGCAGCGCCTTGCGCTTACTTGTTGTTCCTCATCCAATGGGTGGATTGATGATGACCTTTGAAGATGTCACCAGCCGACTGGAACTAGAATCTTCTTACAACACGCTCATCGCCGTTCAAAAAGAAACACTGGATAATTTGGCCGAGGGCGTTGCCGTATATGGCGGTGATGGTCGCTTGAAACTTTCCAATCCTTCTTTTGCTGACCTATGGGGACTCCATCCTGAAGATTTAGAAGGAGAACCCCATATCACAACCCTAGTAGAACGTATGGTCGTTCTCTTCAACTCAGAAAAACAAGAAGAAAAAAAGAAACTCCTAATCTCTCATGCTATTGAACGTAATGTTCAGGAAGGCCGCTGCATCAAAACAGATGGAACACTACTTGAATATGCAACCGTTCCCTTGCCAGATGGTGGTGTTCTTATATCCTATTTTGATGTCACAGATTCCGCCCAGGTAGAAAACGCCTTACGAGAAAAAAATTCTGCGCTTGAGGCCGCTGAAAAATTAAAAACAGATTTCCTGGCAAACGTATCTTACCAACTGCGTACCCCCCTTAACGCTATTATGGGCTTTGCTGAAATTCTTGATAATCAGTATTTTGGTGATTTGAATAAAAAACAAAAAGAATATAGCTCTGGCATTCAAGAGGCAGGGGATAAACTAGTCCATCTAATTGATGATATCCTAGATCTTTCAACCATTGAAGCAGGCTATCTTGATTTAACAATGGATGAATTTAATGTTCTTGATACATTGGAATCCATTCATGAATTGACAGGAGAATGGGCGCGTAAAGAAAATATTGATGTCACGCTCGATTGCCCAAAAAATATTGGCACAGTCATGGCAGATGAACGTAGAATTAAACAAGTTCTTCTCAATCTTATGCACAACGCCATTAGCTTCACTCCTGAAAAGGGAAAAATAACCATTGCAGCCAAACGCCTAAATGATGCAATAGAATTTTCTATTTCTGATACGGGTATAGGAATTTCAAAGGCAGATCTTGAGCGAATTTTTGAACCTTTCGAACGCGCTGTTATTGAGCATCGCACCGATATGTCATCCAATTCATTATCGCGTGGTGCTGGCTTAGGACTATCACTAGTGAAGAATATTATAGAGCTTCACAGCGGCGCAGTCTCCATCACATCTGAAAAGGAAAAAGGCACAAAAGTTGTCTTAAACCTGCCGTTAAAACCAGTTTCAGAGACTATTGCGTAGGGGTGAGTTTTTTCTTGAACTCTTGTAGTCTCAATTTAATGATATGATCTTCTGCGCCAGGTGATCCGTCAGGACGCTTACCGCGGTAATATGATTTTTGCCATTTTTCTTGTTGCGCGTAGCTACCGTCCTTTTCAAGATCGGCATTAAACTTTTTGCGTGCCGCGCCCCATAGATCATGCTCCTCTTTTAGATCTGGATCACTTTCAATCGGTAAAAGTTCAGGTTCTATAGATTCTAAAGCACCGCGTTGTATAGGAAAAATACTGCAAAAGGCGTCTTCCTTTTTAAATGAAATCCACTGGTTAGGTCTCGTAATTTTCCAGTTCATGGTAAAGCTAAAGGGTGACCAATCCGTCTCGATAATACCAGATAGTGGGCTGATGCCATCTTTTGGCGTATTGGCAGGGCCAGAAGCCATCAAACTCCACCCTGGTTCAGTTTGAAAAAGTCCATGCGTGTGGAAGGTAATAATACCGTGGCCAAATATACTGGCCACTACCCGTGAAACATCTTCATCTGATTTAATGGTGATATCATCTATCGCCCGTCCGCCATTCCAATGAACAACAAGATCCTGTTTAAGATGAAATGACCAACCGTAAGCATTGGCAATATTTAAGGGGAGACAGCGATACGCAAAACTCTCACTGGTTTCATCCATCCATTGTCTCGTGGCCAAATTAGCTCTCAAATCTATTAAATCAGGTTCCGTCGCAAGAAATTTTAGTTTCATAGTTTATCCTTAAAATTTTGTGGGAACACCCTT
>JAJRPZ010000074.1 GCA_024280495.1 Alphaproteobacteria bacterium | reverse complement strand
TCAATTTACCAGCATCTCTTTTACAAATGTTCTGAAGGAACACGATATTCAAATCTCTATGGATGGCAAAGGCCGATGGATGGATAACATATTCATAGAGAGGCTTTGGCGGTCTACAAAGTATGAGTGCGTTTATCTAAAACAGTTCTCTGGCGGTACTGAAGCCCGGAAAGAAATTGGGGAATATTTTGAGTTTTATAACGACAAACGTCCCCATTCAACCTTCAATGGACACACTCCAAGTGAAGTGTATAATGGTGTTACATATCAGGAAGGATTTGATCTTTTTTGTTATTTTTTTCTTTGAAAGACTGTTGTCAAGAGTATTTAACCAGTTTATTGATTCGTAACTAAGGGCAGAAGAAACTGAAGGAGTTTCATTGTTGACACGGTCATAATAAATAGCAATCAAAACAGCAGCAACATGTTTACAGTTATAAGTCATAGGGCAAGAACATTCACCATCAATATCATAATCATATAAAGTTATTTCTTGTTTATAGAGTTCTTTGCCCTTCACTATGGAAAATTTTCCCTTTTCCTTAGGGTTAAATCCCCATTGTAAAACATGGTTTTTTTCGTAATATTCGAGTCCTCTTTTAAATTCGGAGGGACTGGTTGCTTCTTTTATATTTTTAAGTTCAATGTTTTTCATGGGGCGTATTTAGTTTGGTTTATATTTTTATATAGCTATATAAAGTTTTACTTATTGGCATTTTAAAGACCGATTTTTCCCATGGCAAGGAATTTTTCCATGCGGTGGGCTTTGAGATCTTTTGGTGATTTTTCTAATAATATTTTCAATGAACCTTGGATGGCAGTACGAACCGAGTTTATGGTTGCTTTATGATTACGATGGGCACCCCCAAGTGGTTCTTGAATAATAGAGTCAATAATTTTAAGTTTTTTGAGGTTGGCTGCTGTGAATTTTTGAGCCGCCGCCGCGTCTTGTTTTTTATCGGATGTCCGCCATAGAATAGAGGCACACCCTTCAGGAGATACAACGGAATAAATAGAGTGCTCGAGCATATGAATTTCATTGCCAACGGCAATGGCAATGGCCCCGCCTGATCCACCTTCACCTGTCACAATTGTAATTGTAGGAACGGATAAAGTCATCATTGTTTCGATGGATTTTGCAATGGCTTCTGCTTGCCCACGTTCCTCGGCTTCAATGCCTGGATGTGCCCCTGACGTGTCTATAAATGTAATAAGGGGGAGGCCAAATTGGTCCGCCATCTTCATGAGACGAGCGGCTTTACGGTATCCTTCGGGTTTAGGCATGCCGAAATTATGAATAATTCTGGATTCCGTATCAGATCCTTTTTCAAGGCCAATAACCATAACAGGAATATCTCCAAAACGTGCAAGGCCGCCAAAAAGTGCGCGATCTTCGCCAAAACAGCGATCTCCTGACAAATCTTCGAAATGAGTAAAAAGCCCCTCGAGGAAATTTTTAAAATGAGGGCGTTCAGGGTGACGGGCCACAAGAACCGTTTCCCAAGGGGAAAGGTTTTTATATTTATTTCCCAAAAGCTTTTGAAGCTTAGTTTCAATTTTTGCGATTTCTTTTGTGATATTTATGCTGTCGTTTTCAGACAAACGACGCAGGGCATTGAGTTTGGATTCAAGATCAGCAATGTTTTTTTCAAATTCAAGAGGGGTAACCATGGTTATATCCTACTAAATGATTCTTTTTAAGTCATAGAGTTTTTTTTGCTTTTTGACAAGATTGAAAGGGGGTGGTGCTGTAAAACGGCTTGTTCTAAAGAGTCCCTTTGGAGGTGAGTATAAATCTCTGTTGTGCTAATATCACTATGCCCCAAAAGGGCTTGAAGGGAAATAAGGTCTGCACCATTATGCAACATATGGCTCGCAAAGGCGTGCCTTATGATGTGGGGTGATATTTTCCATGGAGCTAGGCCAACGGCGATGGCTAGGTTTTTTAAAAGTTGTCCTATACGTTGCCTTGTTAAATGGCTATCTGCGCCCGTTGAAGGAAAGAGAAAAGGGTTGTCGTCTTTCTGATATTGAAGGAAAGCGCCACGTATTTTTATATAAGATCGAAGAGCTTGAATGGATGATTCTGACAGCAATACAACGCGCTCTTTGTTGCCTTTACCTGTAATAAAAAGGGGGAGTGGCGTGTCATTGGATCGTAAGGCAGAAAGGACCCCCGATAAGGGAAGGGTTACCAATTCTGATACCCTTAGACCCGATGCATATAAAAGTTCTAAGAAACAAATAAGACGTTTTTGTTCAGGCTCTTTATCACTTATAACACCGTCATAGGCGCCTTGGATAAGGCTTGATATTTCTTCTGTGGTCAAGGTTTTAGGAAGGTTTTTCCCAATTTTCGGTATATCTATATCTAGGGTTGGATTTGTTGCCATGTTTTTTTGTTCATATAAAAATCGATAAAATTGTCGAAGGGCAGATAAGCGCCTTGCAATGGATTTTGATTCGAGGGCACGGGAATGAAGAGTTTTCAAATAAGACCTAATGTGATTAGGCGTTATTTGATCTAAAGGAACTTCTTTTTGGAAGGTTTTAAAATCTTTGAGGTCTCGCCCATAGGCTTCGAGGGTGTTTTTGGCGTACCCCCTTTCAGTTAAAAGGCTTTCGAGAAATATATCGATGAATCCAGACATGAAATAATTTAAGTTAAACGTGCTTGAATGTCGATTTTTTTGCGCACTTCAACTGCTGGAGAAGGAAGACCTATGGTTGCAAGGTAAATAAAACCAACTATTATAAAGGTGAGAATAGCGCCCCAAAAGAGTTTTAGCCCAAGACCCATGTGTGTTATCTCCTGCTGGAAAAAATAATTTAAAATTTCTTGTTTAATTTATATCATACCCATAGCCAAAATTAAAATGTTCTGTTAGAAATTAAAGGTATTAAATAAAAGGAATCAAAAGGTGTCTTACCCAAAACCGACCATAGAAATCTCTAAAACCATTGTACTCGTAGGCATGATGGGAGTTGGTAAAACCAGTATCGGTCGTTATTTGTCAAAGGCATTGAATGTCCCTTTCAAGGATTCTGATCATGAAGTAGAGCAAGCCTCGGGC